>NZ_JBANBA010000114.1:0-31302 GCF_059803475.1 Bradyrhizobium sp. UFLA05-89
TCGATTGAGATCGATTGGGGCGGCCGGGTCGCCCGTCCTTAACGGGAAATTAGCGTTAATCGGGAAAGCATCTCTGATCAGTCGCCGACGGTAGATCAGAGTATGTCCCAGCGTTCGTCCCTTGTCGCTTCCCCGGCACGATGGCTGTTGCCCGCGCTTTTCGCGCTCGGACTTTGCGGCTGCCAGACCACGGGACTCGAGGACATCACCGGCGCGCTCGGCGCCACGTCGGAAAAGGCCCACGAGGCCAAGCCCGATATGGACGCCTTGCGCGAGCGCTACCGGGCGACCCCGAGCGATCCCGAGATCGCGCTGCAATACGGCAAGGCGTTGCGCGAGAACGGCCAGCGCTCGCAGGCCGTCGCCGTGCTCGAGCAGGCCGTGCTCACCCACTCGAGCAACAAGCCGCTGCTTGCAGCCTATGGCCGCGCGCTCGCCGACAGCGGCAATTTCCAGCAGGCCTTCGATGTGCTGAGCCGCGCGCATACGCCGGAGGATCCCGACTGGCATATCCTGTCGGCGCAAGGCGCGGTGCTCGATCAGCTTGGTCGCAACGAGGAGGCGCAGCAATATTACGGCAGCGCCTTGAAGATCGTGCCGGACGAGCCGTCGGTGCTGTCCAATCTCGGCCTGTCCTACGTGCTGCAGAACAATCTGCCCAAGGCGGAGGAGACGCTGCGCCGTGCCCATGAGCGCGCGCCGCAGGATGCGCGGGTGCGGGCCAATCTCGCGCTCGTGGTTGGACTACAGGGTCGTCAGGCCGAAGCCGAGGGCATCGTGAAGGCCGATCTGCCGCCGGACGAGGCCCAGGCCAAGGTCACGGCGCTGCGGCAGCTCCTCGCCAAGAAGCAGCAGCGGGCGGAGAAGTAGCGTCGCCCGAGCGCCAACCTAGTTCTACTGGGTCATGAGCACTCTTTTCCCCATCCTGAGGAGCGCGGAACGCGCGTCTCGAAGGATGGCCGTGGGTGAGATGCGGGCCTTCATGGTTCGAGACGCGCTCTGCGCTCCTCACCATGAGGCTCTGGTGACGCAGTAAGACTACGACGCTTTGCGATGCGGCGCGGATTCGCGCTTCGGCTTGCGCTTCAGCTTCTTCAAGAGCGGCGCCAGCAATGACTGCCTCGGCTTCTTGACATCGCCGCGCCCGGCGAGCCGGTTGGCGAGGTTCTGGAACGTCTCGGCGGTGCGATGGCTCTTGGAGACTTCGGAGATCATCTGGCCGTTATTGGCGGCGGTCGAGAACAGCCTTGAATCGAAGGGAATGACCGCGACCGGCTGGCTTTCCATGGTCTTGGCGAAGGCCTTGACCTCGATCTCCGCGCGCTTGTGCATGCCGACCTGGTTGAGGCAGTAGAGCGGCGGCCGATCGTTGGGCCGCGCGGCCTTCAGCACGCTCAGCATGTTCTTGGTGTTGCGTAAGTTGGCGAGATCGGGCTCGGCCACGATCACGATGTCGTCGGCGTTGATCAGCGCGCGGCGCGTCCAGCCCGACCATTGATGGGGCACGTCGAGCACGATGCAGGGTGTGGTCATCCGCAGCGTATCGAACACGGCGTCGAAGGCTTCGGCGCCGAAATCATAGACGCGGTCGAGGGTGGCGGGTGCTGCCAGCAGGCTGAGACGCTCGGTGCATTTGGCGAGCAGGCGCTCCATCAGCGCGGTGTCGGGGCGCTCCTGCGTCAGCACCGCGTTGGCGATGCCCTGCACCGGATCCTGGTTGTAGTCGAGGCTCGCGGTCCCGAAGGCGAGATCGAGATCGATCACGACGGAATCGAGCGCCAGATCGCGCGCGATGGTCCAGGCGACGTTGTGCGCGATCGTCGATGCGCCGACGCCGCCCTTGGCGCCGACCACGGCGATGACGCGACCGGTGATGATGGCTTCCGAGGCCGAGAACAGGCTGCAGATCGAGCGCACGACGTCGATGGTCTCGACCGGTCCGATCACGTAGTCGTTGACGCCGCGACGCAGCAGCTCGCGATAGGGCGCCTCGTCGCTCGGATTGCCGATCACGACGACGCGCGTGCCGGGATCGCAGACGCCGGCGAGATCGTCGAGCCCTTCGAGGATGTCGCGCGTGCCGTCGGATTCGATCACGATCACGTTCGGCGTCGGCATCGAGCCATAGGCTTCGACCGCTGCCGCAAGGCCGCCCTCCTTGACGGTGAGATGGGCCTTCGCGAGCCGGCGGTCCTGGCCGGCCGCCGTGATCGCGTCATAGGTCTGCTCGGTCTCGCAAAACGCCTGCACCGAGACCCGCGGGACCGGCGCGATGTGCTCGTCGGGATGCTGCGGAGCGTCGTCGTCTTCGTATTGGCCGCTCATTGTCATTTGCCCGTGTCGCTGAGTTTGGCCTTGTCGGCGTCGGGGTAGGTCGTCGAGGTCGGCATGCCCTTGCGGTACTTCTCGAACGCGATCGCGCGCCGCTCGGCATAGGCGGGTGTTTCGGCGCGTGGCTGCTCGAGATCGGCGGGGTTGTCGATCATCGCCGCGAGGTTGCGCTGTGTCGCGCAGCCGAGATTGAAGTATGGCTTGTTCTCGTTGTAGCCGGGGTCGAAGATCGACGGCCCGGTATCCTCCGGCCACAGTCCGCAGGGACCTGCAACCGCGGCGATCCTCGAGTAGCTCAGGCGGATGGTCGGCAGCAGGGCGGGATCATCGGGGCGATAGGCGCGGTGCACGATGCCGCGCGCGGGCACGCCACCGGCCGCCAGCACCGAGCGGATTTCGTGGTAGGTCGCAGCCGCAGCGCGGGCGTTCCTGGTGTCGACGGGCACGTCGACCACGACGGCGCCGGTGCCTTCATGCGCCCAGTCCCGCGCGATGCCGATGACGTCGGCGCGCTGCGCTTCTGACAGGCCACCGCGTGCCTGGCCGACGAAGATCACGATCGAGCGCTTGGCCTCCTGCACCGCGATCGGATGGCGCTGCCGGTAGTCGGTCGGCACCGTCTGGGTGATGACCTCCTCGGTGGTGTTGCACGCACCGAGCGTGACGGCGAGGCCCATCAGCGCGACCGCGAGGCGCAGCTTCTTGCGGCAATCGACCGGTAATTTCGTCATCGCTTCATCCCCCTCGTGTTGAAGCTCGTTCGTCTCAGTCGATGATGAAGCCAAAATCGCCCTGGTAACCGGTGACGGGATCGATGTGGTGCGCGATGCCGTAGAGACGGTTCATGCGGCCGAGCAGCGCCGACTGCGAATCCGATGGCGGCGCAAACCCGTCATTGGGCCGGGACAGCTCCTTCTGCGCGACCGCGCGCACGACATAGGGCGTCACGATCACCATCAGCTCGGTTTCGTTGTTCACGTAGTCCTGGCTGCGGAAGAGTTGACCGAGGATCGGGATCTGGTCGAGGCCGGGCAGGCCGTTGATCGCCTGCTTGGTCTGCTGCTGGATCAGGCCGGCCATCGCCATCGAGCCGCCCGACGGAATCTCGAGCGAGGTCTCGGCGCGGCGGGTCTGGATCGAGGGGATCGTGACGGAGCTCGTCGTGCTCGAGGAGATCGACTGCGAGACGGTGATCGCGTTGGTGTTCGACAGCTCCGAGACCTCGGTCATCACGCGCAGGCTGATGCGGCCCTCGCTCAGCACCACGGGCGTAAAGTTCAGGGAGATGCCGAACTTCTTGTAGGAGATCTGCGTGGTGCAGACATGCGTGACGGGATCGCAAGCGTAGCCTCCCGGAATCGGGAATTCGCCGCCTGCGATAAAGGTCGCTGATTCACCCGAGATAGCGGTCAGGTTCGGCTCGGCCAGCGTCTTCACGACACCGGCGCTTTCCATGGCGCGGATGGTTGCGGCGACCGTGACCGATCCCTTGGAGAGGGCGCCCAGCCCAAGCCCGTTGCCGCTGACCAGGGGCCCGCCACTCACCGTGAACGGGTTGGAATTGTTGAAGTTCACGACCGCCGTGCCGGCATTCAGGCTGGCGCTGAGATCGACGCCCATCTGCTTGATGATGTCTCGGCGCATCTCGGCGACCACGACCTTCAGCATCACCTGGTCGCGGCCGCGCACGACGATGTTGTTGACGACCTTGTCGGCGTTACCGACCAGTTTCGCGGCGACGTCGCCGGCCTGCTGAGCCTCGACCGGGCTCGACACCGAGCCCGTCAGCATGACGCCGTCACCGACGCCTTCGATCTGGACGCCCGGCATCGACTGCCGGAGCGCGGCGCGCACGCCGTTGAGGTCGCGCTTCACCGCGATGTCGTAGGCGGCGACCTGCTGGCCGTCGGACGAAAAGAACACGACGTTGGTCTGCCCGACCGCGCTGCCGATGATGTAGGCGCGCTGTGCGGAGCGGATCACGGCGTTGGCGATCTTGGGATCGGCGACGAGCACGTCCTTCACCTCGCGCGGCAGGTCGATCACCACCGACTTGCCGACGCCGAGCGCGAGGAAGCGTGTCCTGGCCGGAGCGATCGTTGCGACCGGTGACACGCCGAGGTCAGGCGCCTGCACCGGGGTCTGGTCGCCGACCGGTGCGTCCGCCGCGATCGCCGGTGCTGCGGCGAGGCCGAGCATCAGCATGATCCCCATCCCGAAAGAACGCGCGCGATTCCCCCGAATGCGCAGCGCGTTCCGATACTCCCCACTCTTCATCCCGGGTATCCCCATCACTTCTGTGACGATGTGCTTGAAACGCCGTAACGAACAACGTTCACGCTGGCTCCCCGCTTCGCGGGTTGTTCGTCGTCGGATTTGTCGGCGACCTTGGCGTCGGCGATGCTGCGCAGCGCCAGCGTCAGTTGGCCGGTCTGCCGCGAGCGGGCCAGCGTCTCGGCCTGCTCGGGCTTCAATTCGAGCGTCACCGTCTTGCCGACGACGCTGTTCTGTCCGTCCTTTTCCTTCGGTGCCTGGTCGATCGCCAGCACGCGGATGTTGGACAGGATGATTTCGGTGGACACGACATCGGCGCCGCCGTTGGCGCCCGCGTTCCTGTCGCGCCGGGTGAGAAGCACGTCGACCCGGTCATTCGGCAGGATGAAGCCGCCGGCGCCGGTCTCGGCGGAAATTTCGGTCGAGATCGCCCGCATCCCTGAGGGCAGGATCGCGGCCATGAAGCCCGAGCCGTCGGCCTTCACCAGCTTCTGCTCGCGGATCGGCTCGCCCTGCATCAGCGGCGTGCGCGCGATCGAGCCGGCAATTTGGCTCACGGCGTCGGGACGGTCTTCGCGGTGGATGAAGCTGCCGCTCGCGGCAGACGCCGGCCAGGTCTGCCATTGCAGGTCTTCCTGCTTGACGGTCTGGCCAAGGCCGATGTCGGATTTTGCGACGAGAACCTCGACCGTGGGCAGCTGCACGGCCACGGGCGCTGCCGCAGGTGCCGGCCTGTTGTCATAGCTGCTCGCCAGATACGCGGCGATGCCGCCTGCGCCGAGCGCGATGATGAGGACGACGATGCGTGCGGTATTCATACGCTGCTACTCTTACGCGGGATGCTCGAACCGCACGTGGCGGGGTTCCCCGTCGTCGATGAGTAGGCAGTAAAAGTATAAGGGGTGTTGCGAGGCCGAATGTGATCGCCGGTCACGCAGCGGGTTTTGGCTGCATGGTGAACGCCGCGTTATTCGGAAAGAAATAACTCCGTAGATTCACGCAAGGGAAAAGGGGTTTTGTGTCTGTGCGTGACGCGACATGGTGAACGCGTGGTTAGCTCGCGAGGAGAAAGCTTGTTGCGACGGAGCAAGGCGATCTTCCCTCGATGTCGTCCTGGCGTAAGCCAGGACCCATTACCCCAGCGAAATGTTGCAGCAGGAGGTGATGGCCACAGCCGCTCTCAAGACGAACCTTTGGGGTAATGGGTCCTGGATCGGCGCTCGCTCTGGACAAACGCTGCGCGTTTGCCAGGAGCTCGCTTGTCCAGGACGACATGAGAGAGTTACAGCGCGTGCGGATTACTTGCTTCGCTTCTGCTCGATCACGTCCCAGATCTTCGCCGCGACGTCCGGCCCGCCGAGCCGGGAGATTGCGCGAATACCGGTGGGCGAGGTCACGTTGATCTCGGTGAGCCGGTCGTTGATCACGTCGAGGCCGACGAACAGCAGGCCGCGCTCGCGCAGTGCCGGCCCGACCGTTTCACAAATCTCGCGTTCGCGCGGGGTGAGGTCGGTTGCTTGCGCTGCGCCGCCGCGCACCATGTTGGAGCGGAGATCGTCGGGCGCCGGGACGCGGTTGACGGCGCCGGCGAACTCGCCGTTGACCAGGATGATGCGCTTGTCGCCGTGCTTGACCTCGGGAATGAACTGCTGGATCACCCAGGGTTCTTTGAAGGTCACCGAGAACATGTCGTAGAGCGAGCCGAAATTCATGTCCTGCGGCATCACGCGGAACACGGCTGCGCCGCCGTGGCCGTGCAGGGGCTTCATCACGACGGCGCCATGCTGCTCGCGGAAAGCGTTGATCTCGTCGAGGTCGCGCGAGATCAGCGTCGGCGGCATCAGCTGCGGAAAGTTCATCACGAACAGCTTTTCCGGCGCGTTGCGCACGCTCGCGGGGTCGTTGACGACCAGCGTCTTGGGATGGATGCGCTCCAGGAAATGGGTCGAGGTGATGTAGGCGAGATCGAACGGCGGATCCTGGCGCAGCAGCACCACGTCAAAGCCGCTCAGCGCCTCGCGCCTGGGCTCGCCGAGGGTGAAGTGATTGCCGGGCTCGTCACGCACGGTCAGAAGCTGGACCGGTGCGACCAGCTCGTCGCCAACCTGCGACAGCTTGTCGGGCGTATAGTAGGACAGCCCGTGGCCGCGCTTCTGCGCCTCCAGAAGCAGCGCAAAGGTGGAATCGCCGCGGATGTTGATGCGGGCGATGGGGTCCATCTGGACGGCGACGTTCAGTTTCATGGGCTGCCTTTCAGGTCGAGGCGTCGAATGCCGCCAACACATGGCGCGGAAGTGACCGCGGCGCAATCAGCATGGCGTCAAATCGCAATTCAAATTCGGCATGCTCGGGATGCGCTGCAAGCCACCCTTGTGCGGCATCGATGATGCGCTGCTGCTGGCGCGGCGTCACGGCGAAGGCGGCCTCATCGAGGCTGGCGCGGGCCTTGACTTCGACGAAGGCGATCAGGTTGCGCCGGCGCGCCACGATGTCGATCTCGCCATGCGGCGTGCGGAAGCGTCGCGCCAGAATGCGATAGCCCTTGGCGATCAGGAAGGCCGCGGCGCGGCTTTCCGCGGAAATGCCGGTCTGGAACGCGGCGACACGTTCGGGCGAGGGGAGTTTTGGCTCGGCGGGCCGGGCGCCGTCAGTCTTCGCCATCATCGCCCCGCAAATTCTTGTGCAGATCCTTGTGCAGATTCTTGGCGAGTTCGAGCGCGCGGGCATAGACCTCGCGACGCGGCCGGCCGGAGAGCTCGACCGCATGCGCGACCGCGTCCTTGAGGCTGCTGATCGCGAGCTGTTCGCGCAGCAGCTCGTCGAGCGCATCCGGCGTCATCTCCTGCGCATCTGAAGCCGGCGGGCCGATGACCAGCACGAATTCGCCACGGGTCTCAAGCTGATCGGCCCGGCCGGCGAGCTCGCTGAGGGAGCTGCGCGAGATCTCCTCGTGCAGCTTCGTCAGCTCGCGGCAGATCGCGGCTTCGCGATTGCCCATGACGTCGGCGAGATCGGCCAGCGTCTCCTGCACGCGATTGCCGGAATCGAACAGCACCAGGGTCGCGTCGATACGGGCGAGCTCGCTGAGCCGCTTGCGGCGCGCGGTTGATTTGGCCGGCAAAAAGCCTTCGAAGAAGAAGCGGTCGGTCGGCAGCGCCGCGACCGACAAGGCTGCCAGCACCGAGGACGGGCCGGGCAGCGCGTAGACCGCGTGGCCCGCGGCAGAGACTTCGCGCACCAGCTTGAAGCCGGGGTCGGAGATCAGCGGCGTGCCGGCATCGGAGACCAGCGCGATCGAGCCGCCCTGCGCCAGCGCCTGCAGGATCTTTGGCCGCGCAGCCTCCGCATTGTGCTCGTGATAGGGTTTGAGCTGCGCGGCGATGCCGTAACGCTCGGTCAACCGCCGCGTGATCCGGGTGTCCTCGCAGGCAATGATGTCGACGCCGGCGAGCGTCTCGAGCGCCCGCAGGGTGATGTCGCCGAGATTGCCGATGGGGGTGGCGACGAGGTAGAGGCCCGGCGCCGCCTTGCTGGCTGAAAAGTGATGGGTGCCAATGGCAAAACCGCGCGCGGCGGGTTCCGCCGCACCTTCAGGCGTATTTATCGGGGCGGCTTTTGCGCGCATAATGGATACTTAAAGGGAGAGACGCGCTTGCGCCATATTCGCGGCGAAAAGCCCGCGTTGGTGCAGCCCGGCAAAATCGGCGGACAGCTTGCCATCGTGAAGGGGCGGCCGCGTTAAGCGGTTATTATCCTTTTGTTTTGGTTAACTATTTGCCGACAATATGCTGCAATCCGCGTCCTCCCTTGCGGAGGTGAAGTCCTGACTGGGCCTGGATAGGCTGGTCGTTACGAAGAGCTGCCATGCCGGGCCCGCGCTACCCCAAGTCTCCCACCTCCGGGCCCCGATTGTCGGGAGCGACCCGGCGGAGCGCGCTCGGGCTCCTGCTCGGCGCGCCCTTGCTCTCGGCCTGCACCGGCGTGCAGCAGAGCCTCAGCCAGTTTTCCAATCCGTTCAGCTCATCCTCCCCTCAGCCGGGGCCTGCCGGGCCGCAGCAGCAGGCCACCACCGCCGGCACCGGCGGGGTGAAGGTCGGCCTGATCCTGCCGCTGTCGGCCGCCGGCAATGCCGGGCTCGCCGCGCAGTCGATGCGCAACGCCGCCGAGATGGCGCTCGCCGAATTCCAGAACCCGAACGTCCAGCTCCTGATCAAGGACGACAACGGCACGCCGCAGGGCGCGCAAGGCGGCGCGCAGCAGGCGGTCGACGAAGGTGCGGAGATCATTCTGGGGCCGTTGTTCGCCCAATCCGTGCCGGCCGTTGCGCAGGTCGCGCGCTCGCGCGGCATCTCGGTGATGGCATTCTCGACCGATGCCAGCATCGCCGGCCGCGGCGTCTTCCTGTTGAGCTTCCTGCCCGAGTCGGACGTCAACCGCATCGTCGAATATTCCGCCAGCATCGGAAAACGCTCCTTCGCGGCGCTGCTGCCGGAGAATGCCTATGGCAACGTGGTGGAGGCGGCCTTCAAGGCGGCGGTGCCGCGGCGGGGCGGACGCGTGGTTGCGTTCGAGAAATTCGGCGGCGATCGCGCCACCCCGGCGCGCAACGTCGCGCAGGCGCTCGGCAGTGCTGACGCGCTGTTCATCGCCGATGACGGCGATTCCGTCGTTGCGGTGGCCGATGCCCTGACCGCTGCCGGCGCCAACCTGCGCAACATCCAGCTGCTCGGCACCGGCCTGTGGGACAATCCGCGCGTCTATGCCAGCCAGGCGCTGCAGGGCGGTCTTTACGCCGCGCCGGACCCGGCGGGCTTTCGCGCCTTCTCCGGCCGCTACCGCACGAAATATGGCGCCGAGCCGGTGCGTACGGCGACGCTCGCCTATGATGCGGTGGCGCTCGTCGCTGCGCTGGCGCGCACGCAAGGCACCACGCGCTTCTCGCAGGACGTTCTCACCAATCCGTCCGGCTTCGCCGGCATCGACGGCCTGTTCCGCTTCCGCGCCGACGGCACCAACGAGCGGGGATTAGCGGTGATGAAGGTGACCACCGGCGGCGGCGTCGCGGTCGCAGGCTCGCCGAAGAGTTTTGGGGCGTAGCCGCAAGTGGAGCTCTCGTAGGGTGGGCAAAGGCGCTCTTCGCGCCGTGCCCACCATATCTCCACGATTGCGACAGAACACGATTGCGACAGAAGAGGTGGGCACGCTTTCGCTTTGCCCACCCTACGACATCTCGCTACGCCGCGAGATCCGCAACCACCGCATCCAGCACCGGGAATCCGCTGCTGGTCACGCGCAGGCGGCCGGTCGTGTCGACGGTGATGGCACCTTCCTCACGCAGAAGCGCGATGCGGCGGGGATCGAGCGGGCGGCCGGCGAGCGCGGCATAGCGCTTGGGATCGATGCCTTCGGCGAGGCGCAGCCCCATCAGCAGGAATTCGTCGGCGCGCTCCTCGCTGTTGAGGAGCTCGTCGGTGACGACGCCGTCGCCATTGGTCTCGACCCGCATCAGCCAGGCTTCGGGACGCTTCTCGGTGGCGGTCGCGTGCCTGATGCCGTCGATGTCGAGCCGGCCATGGGCACCGGGACCGATGCCGGCATATTCCTCGCCGCGCCAGTAGACCAGATTGTGCCGGCACTCGGCGCCACGGCGTGCGTGATTGGAAATCTCGTAGGCGGGCAGGCCGAGCTTGTCGCAGGTCTCCTGCGTGACGTCATAGAGCGCGCGCGCGACCGCCTCGTCCGGCGTCTTCAGCTTGCCGGCCTGGTGCAGTCCGAAGAACGGCGTGCCTTCCTCGATGGTGAGCTGGTAGAGCGACAAATGCTCGGCGGCTTCGTCGATGGCATGGCGGAGCTCACCCTCCCACATCGCCGGCGTCTGGTCCGGGCGCGCGTAGATCAGGTCGAACGAGTAGCGGTCGAACGAGCGGCGTGCGATCGCAACCGCATCCAGCGCCTCGCGCGCGCTGTGCAGGCGTCCGAGCATCTTCAGCGAGACATCGTCGAGCGCCTGCACGCCGAGCGAGACGCGGTTGACGCCGGCGGCGCGATAGCCGGCAAAGCGCGTCGCCTCGACGCTGGTCGGGTTGGCTTCCAGCGTGACCTCGACATCGCCAGCGACGCGCCAGTGCTTGCCGATCGCCTCTAGCACGGCGCCGACGGTTGCGGGCTGCATCAGCGACGGCGTGCCGCCGCCAAGGAAGATCGAGGTAACCTCGCGGCCGGGGGCGCGCGCGGCCGTTGTCTCGATCTCGCGGGCGAAGGCGTTTGCGAAGCGCGCCTCGTCGATCGCAGCGTGGCGGACATGGCTGTTGAAGTCGCAATAGGGACACTTCGACAGGCAGAACGGCCAGTGCACGTAGACGCCGAAGGCGTCCCTGTCAGCGCGGCTCAAGGCAGATCTCCGCAAGTTTCACGAAGGCGCGGGCACGGTGCGACAAGCCAAGGCCCAATGGCGGGAGGCCGTGCTTCTCGATGCTTTCCATCTCGCCAAAGGTGCGCGTGTGGCCGTCGGGCAAAAACATCGGGTCGTAGCCGAAGCCGGCGGTGCCGCGCGGCGGCCAGACCAGCGTGCCGTCGACGCGCGCCTCGACTTCCTCGAGATGATCGTCGGGCCAGGCGACGCAGAGCGCGGAGACGAAATGCGCTTTGCGCTTGTCCGGCGCGGTCGCGCCGCGCTCCCTCAACAGGCGCTCGATCTGCGCCATCGCCGCGGCAAAATCCTTCTTCGGGCCCGCCCAGCGCGCACTGTAGATTCCCGGTGCGCCGTCGAGGGCGTCGACCACGATGCCGGAATCATCGGCGAAGGCCGGAAGCCTCATTGCCTTCGCGGCGGCGATGGCCTTGATCGCGGCATTGCTGCGAAAGTCGTGGCCGGTCTCCTCGGGCTCGTCGAGGCCAAGTTCGCCCGCCGAGACCGCCTCGACACCGTGCGGCGCCAGCAGCTCCCGCATCTCGGCAAGCTTGCCGGGATTATGGGTCGCGATGATGAGCTTGCCTGTGATTCGCCGGTGCATGGCCTATTGACTACGCCACCGCCATTTTCTGCAAGTCCACGAGACGCGCGACACCCTTGCGGGCCAGCGCCATCAGCGACAGGAACTCCTCCTGCGTAAACGGCTCGCGTTCCGCGGTGCCCTGGACCTCGATGATGCGGCCATCGCCCGTCATGACGAAATTGGCGTCGGTCTCGGCCTCGGAGTCCTCGGCGTAGTCGAGATCCAGCACCGGTGTGCCCTGATAGATGCCGCAGGAGATCGCGGCGACGTTGTCGCGCAGCACGTTGGCGTTGATCATGTTGCGCGTCTTCATCCAGTTGATGCAATCGGCCAGCGCCACCCAGGCGCCGGTGATCGAGGCCGTGCGCGTGCCGCCGTCGGCCTGGAGCACGTCGCAATCGACCGTGATCTGACGCTCGCCGAGCGCTTCGAGATCGACGATGGTGCGAAGCGAGCGGCCGATCAGGCGCTGGATCTCGACGGTGCGGCCGCTCTGCTTGCCGGCAGAAGCCTCGCGGCGAGTACGTTCCGAGGTCGCACGCGGCAGCATGCCGTATTCGGCGGTGACCCAGCCGCGGCCCTGACCCTTCAGCCACGGCGGCAGGCGCTCCTCCAGTGTGGCGGTGACGAGCACATGGGTGTCGCCGAATTTCACCAGGCAGGAGCCTTCCGCATATTTGACCACGCCGCGCTCCAGCGTCACGGGGCGCAATTCGTCGGGCGCACGGCGGCTTGGCCGCATGGGAAATCCTCCAAAACTCGCAGGGAAAAGGCTGTTCGCGGTGCTTGTAGGAGGGGGAAGGGGGCCCGGCAAGGGCTTTTCCCCCGGGGGCAACGAAACGCCGTCCGGGGATTGGCCAAAGACGCGCTTGTCAGGGGCCTTCTGGATGGACAAATTATGTGCATCTGAGAGGAGTTACCGTCTGTGGCCCATCACGATCCGATTCATCTGATCGCGCCGCGCGCGGGCCTCGCCCAGCTCAACGAGCGTTCCCGCGACATCTTTCGCCAAATCGTCGAGAGTTATCTGGCGACCGGCGAGCCGGTCGGCTCGCGCAATATTTCCCGCTTGATCGCGCTGCCGCTGTCGCCGGCCTCGGTGCGCAACGTCATGGCCGATCTGGAACAGCTCGGCCTGATCTACGCCCCGCACACCTCCGCCGGCCGGCTGCCGACGGAACTCGGCTTGCGCTTCTTCGTCGATGCCCTGATGCAGGTCGGCGAGCTCAACGAGGCCGAGCGGCAATCGATCCAGAGCCAGCTCACGACCGTCGGCCACGCCCAGTCGGTCGAGGCGGCGCTGGAGGAGGCGCTGACGCGGCTGTCGGGCCTCACCCGCGCCGCGGCCGTAGTCTTGACGCCGAAGTCCAATGCGCGGCTGAAGCATATCGAATTCGTCCGCCTGGAACCGGAGCGGGCGCTGGTGATCCTGGTCGGCGAGGATGGCCAGGTCGAGAACCGCGTGCTGACGCTGCCGCCCGGAGTTCCGTCCTCGGCGCTGACCGAGGCGTCAAACTTCCTCAATGCCCGCATCCGCGGCCGTACCCTCGCCGAGGCGCGGCTGGAGCTGGAAACCGCACTCGGGCAGGCCCGAGCCGAGCTCGACCAGCTCACCCAGAAGGTGATCGCGGCGGGCATCGCGAGCTGGTCCGGCGGCGAGAACGAGGACCGCCAGCTCATCGTGCGCGGCCACGCCAATCTGCTCGAAGACCTGCATGCGCTGGAGGATCTCGAGCGGGTGCGGCTGCTGTTCGACGATCTCGAGACCAAGCGCGGCGTGATCGACCTGCTCGGGCGCGCCGAGACCGCGGAGGGCGTGCGCATCTTCATCGGCTCGGAGAACAAGCTGTTCTCGCTGTCGGGCTCCTCGACGATCATCTCGCCCTATCGGGATGCCGCCGGTCATATCGTCGGCGTCTTGGGCGTGATCGGGCCGACGCGGCTGAATTATGCCCGCGTGATCCCGACCGTGGACTATGCCGCCCGTATCGTCAGCCGCCTTCTGGGTGGCTGACGCCCGTTTTCGCCTGATCACGGGTGCTTGATTTTCGCGCTGCAAAGCACGATATCCCGGCGAGAAAAATCCCTTGAGACGAGTTCGAGAAGGCAGCCGATGACCGAGCAAGACCGGCAACCCGAAGACACGACTGCGCCGACCGGCGAGCCCGTGGTGTCGAAGCCCTACATCATGCCCGACGATCCGGAACCCGGCTCGGTCGAGGTCTTGCAGAAGGAAGCCGCTGAGGCGCGCGACCGCATGCTGCGGACGCTGGCCGAGATGGAGAATTTACGCAAGCGCACCACCAAGGAGGTCGCCGACGCGCGCCTCTACGGCATCACGGGTTTTGCGCGCGACGTGCTCGACATCGCCGACAACCTCCAGCGTGCGCTCGATGCGGTGCCGGCCGAGGCGCGTGCCAATGCCGATCCCGGCCTGACCGCGCTGATCGAGGGCGTGGAGCTCACCGAGCGCTCGCTGCTCAACGCGCTGGAAAAGCACGGCGTGAAGAAGTTCGACCCCTCGGGCCAGAAGTTCGATCCGAACTTCCAGCAGGCGATGTTCGAGGTGCCCGATCCGTCGGTGCCGTCGGGCACGGTGGTTCAGGTGGTCCAGGCCGGCTACACCATTGGCGAACGCGTGCTGCGCCCGGCTCTGGTCGGCGTCGCCAAGGGCGGCGCGAAAGCCGCTGCCGCCGCCAACAACAACGAGTCGAACGGCGCGGCGTAAGCCGCGCTTCGCCACGCACACAAACCTGAACCCTCATCCTGAGGAGCCGCGGAACGCGGCGTCTCGAAGGATGAAGGCCCCGCTGCTGCAGCTCGGCCTTCATGGTTCGAGACGGCGCTTCGCGCCCCTCACCATGAGGGTCAAATAGCTTACGCCGTGGCCGCGATATCCGCAGACTGGATCCGCTTCACGCCGGCCTTGGCCATGTCGGCCCACGCTTTGGCCAGCGAGCCCTGATTGTCGATGCCGCGGCAGGCGTCTTCCACCACATAGACTTCGAAGCCGGCCTTGCGCGCGTCGAGCGCGGTCCAGGCGACGCAGAAATCGGTGGCTAGCCCTGCGACGAAGACGCGCTTGATCTTGCGCGACTTCAGATAGGCGGCGAGGCCCGTCGATCTCTTGCCGTCGGCTTCCAGCAAAGCCGAGTAGCTATCGACGTCCTTGTGAAAACCCTTGCGGATGATGAGCTCGGCCTGCGGGATCGACAGATCCTTCGACAGCGCCGCGCCGTCGGTGCCCTGCACGCAATGGTCGGGCCACAGCACCTGCTTGCCATAGGGCAGGTCTATGGTCTCGAACGGCTTCTTGCCGGAATGGACCGAGGCAAACGACACGTGCCCCGGCGTGTGCCAGTCCTGCGTCATCACGACATTGGCGAACGTTTTTGCGATCTTGTTGATGATCGGCGCCACCTGCTCGCCCTCCTTCACGGCGAGGCTGCCACCGGGCAGGAAGCAGTTTTGCACGTCGATCACGAGCAGCGCGGAGGCATCGTCGGGCTTGATCGCCGTCGCCGCCCAGAGCTTGCTTGAAACGAGGCTCGCGAGAGCAACAGTGGAAACGCCCGCGAGTACTTTGCGCCGATCCAGTATCGTACGTCTTCCCTCCAGGATGAACCAGGAAGGAAAGCGTAGTTCCATTAGTATACGAACAAAAGCTCGAAAATGCGGCCGGCTTTGGTGAGAAATCGAGCTTGAGCCGAGGGCTCGGTGCTCCTCTCCCGCCTGCGGGAGAGGTCGGCGCAAGGCGCCGGGTGAGGGCTCTATCCTCTTGGGGGTTCTCGATTGTGGAGACACCCTCTCCCCAACCCTCCCCCGCGAGCGGGGGAGGGAGCGCACTGTCCATTGTGGAGACAGTCAGCCTTTGGGCTGGATGCCGTCGCGCACCGCGCGGAAGCGCGTGAAGGCCTCCGACCACTGGTCGCGCGGGGCGCTGGCGATGATGCGCAGCGACGTGCCGCCGCCGAAGCGGATCCACTGCACCACCGTGACCTGGGTCTTGTCCTTGCCGCTGACGCCGTCGAGCCGGGTTTCGATGGCCGGCTGGCCGTTGACACGGATCGGCTCGGACATGGTGATTCTGGACTCGCGCATGCCGGGGATCTGCATCGCCGCCTCCTGCGCGAAGCGGGCGCGATCATCCGGCTGCTGCGGCGTTGCACCGATCAGGCCGATGATCATGTACGGCTTGGGCTCGAAGCCCGTGGTCTCGTCGCCGTCGGCGAGCACGATGCTGGCGCCCGGCGACAGCATGCGGACGTTCTTGAAGTCGGCGAGATCGGTGATCCTGAACGGCATCTGCGCGAGCTGCTCGTCGACCGGCACCTCCTTGCGCGTGACGGCGGTGGCGAACATCTGCCGCACCGCGTCGTCCGAGTAGATCTTGGTGGCGTTCTCGGGGACCTGCACGGCGACATAGCCGGAGAAGCCGGTGCCCGGCACGATCATCGAATAGCGCTTCACCGTTGCCGTGCCGGCCTTGCCGGTCTCGACGGTGTAATAGGCAAGGCCCGCCGGCGTCTCGATCTTGTCCGGCTTGATGCCGCCAGCGCCGCCGGGATTGGCCTTGAAGGCGTTGGATACCTCGCCATAGGCGTCGGGCGGCAGCTCGGTGACCAGCACCTTCACGCCTCCGTCCTCGCTCTCGAAGCCCGGAAAGGTCTTGGCCTGGGAGAGACCGATCAACGGCACCATGCCGACGCGCAGGCCCGGCGGGAAGATGGCATCGGCCGCAAGGGCCGGAACGGCGGAGGCAATGAGGACGGCGAGCGCGGCGAGGGGGCGTATCAATTTCATGGCTAGTCTACTTGGTCCACATTGAGGCCGTTCGATGGTGGGCCGTCGGGCCCCTTTGTCGCGCGGGGCGTGGCCCCTGGCGGCGCTGTCCGGCCGCCCGGACTTTTAACGGGTTTGGCTGCGCCGTAACAGGGTGGGGCGCACCGCCGGGCATGGTCCGGCTGACCGCTGAACCCGTTAATAAACCCTCACCGTCAAGGGCCTCCAAAGGCCGATATGATCTTCCAAAACCCAATGTTTTCGCGGCTGAAACTTGCGTTCGGTCCTTGCGGGCCCCTCCCCCCCTCCTATATGAGCCTCAACCATCGCAATATCGCGGATGTTTGATCTTAGGGGGTTTTGGATCGGGTGCCTTCTGGGCCCAACCAACCTGCCGCAATAAAGAAGGATATCAGGACCATGGGAAAGGTCATTGGGATCGACCTCGGCACCACGAATTCGTGCGTCGCCGTAATGGATGGCAAGAACGCCAAAGTCATCGAGAATTCCGAAGGCATGCGCACGACGCCTTCGATCGTCGCCGTCACGGACGACGGTGAGCGCCTCGTCGGCCAGCCTGCCAAGCGCCAGGCCGTCACCAATCCCGAGCGCACCTTCTTCGCAGTGAAGCGCCTCATTGGCCGCCGCTACGACGACCCGATGGTCGAGAAGGACAAGAAGCTCGTTCCGTACAAGATCGTGAAGGCTTCCAACGGCGACGCCTGGGTCGAGGCCGACGGCCAGACCTACTCGCCCTCGCAGGTCTCGGCGTTCATCCTGCAGAAGATGAAGGAGACCGCGGAAGCCCATCTCGGCCAGAAGGTCGACCAGGCCGTCATCACCGTTCCTGCCTACTTCAACGACGCCCAGCGCCAGGCGACCAAGGACGCCGGCAAGATCGCGGGCCTTGAAGTGCTGCGCATCATCAACGAGCCAACCGCGGCTGCGCTAGCCTATGGTCTGGACAAGACCAAGGCCGGCACGATCGCCGTGTACGACCTCGGCGGCGGCACGTTCGATATTTCGATTCTCGAGATCGGCGACGGCGTGTTCGAGGTGAAGTCGACCAACGGCGACACCTTCCTCGGCGGCGAGGATTTCGACATGCGCCTCGTTGGCTATCTCGCCGACGAGTTCCAGAAGGAGCAGGGCATCAACCTGCGCAACGACAAGCTCGCCTTGCAGCGTCTGAAGGAAGCCGCTGAAAAGGCCAAGATCGAGCTGTCCTCGACGACGCAGACCGAGATCAACCTGCCGTTCATCACGGCGGACCAGACCGGGCCGAAGCATCTGACCATGAAGCTCACCCGCGCCAAGTTCGAGGCGCTGGTCGATGACCTCATCCAGAAGACCGTCGAGCCCTGCCGCAAGGCGCTGAAGGATGCCGGCGTCACCGCCGGTGAGATCGGTGAAGTCGTTCTGGTCGGCGGCATGTCGCGCATGCCGAAGGTCCAGGAAGTCGTGAAGCAGCTGTTCGGCAAGGAGCCGCACAAGGGCGTCAACCCCGACGAAGTCGTCGCGATCGGCGCTGCGATCCAGGCCGGCGTGCTCCAGGGCGACGTCAAGGACGTGCTGCTGCTCGACGTCACCCCGCTGTCGCTCGGCATCGAGACGCTGGGCGGCGTGTTCACCCGCATCATCGACCGCAACACCACGATCCCGACCAAGAAGAGCCAGGTGTTCTCGACCGCCGAGGACAACCAGAACGCGGTCACCATCCGCGTCTTCCAGGGCGAGCGTGAGATGGCGGCCGACAACAAGATGCTCGGCCAGTTCGACCTGATGGGGATTCCGCCGGCCCCGCGCGGCATGCCGCAGATCGAGGTGACCTTCGACATCGACGCCAACGGCATCGTCAACGTGTCGGCCAAGGACAAGGCGACGGGCAAGGAGCAGCAGATCCGCATCCAGGCCTCCGGCGGCCTGTCGGAAGCCGACATCGACAAGATGGTCAAGGACGCCGAGGCCAATGCCGCGGCCGACAAGCAGCGCCGCGAGGCGGTCGACGCGAAGAACCATGCCGACGCACTGGTGCACTCCACCGAGAAGGCGCTGGCCGAGCACGGTTCGAAGGTTGCCGAGACCGAGCGCCGCGCCATCGAGGATGCCGTCAGCGACCTCAAGGAAGCGCTGAAGGGCGATGATGCCGAGGCGATCAAGGCCAAGACCAACACGCTGGCCCAGGCTTCGATGAAGCTCGGCGAAGCCATGTACAAGCAGCAGGCCGAGGCCGACGCCAAGAAGGATGCTGCCAAGGACGACGTCGTCGACGCGGAATTCACCGAAGTCGACGACGACAAGAACAACAAGAAGTCCGCTTAAAGCCCGCGAGGGTCATGATGCGGATGGCTTGGACCCATAACGCGACGGCCCTCCCCCGACAGGGGGAGGCTTTCGCGCCGGGCCAAACGGGGCGCCTCCCCGTTACGATCGATCAACTCCCAGCCGCTATTCTGAACGCTGCTTTGCAGTCCTCTGCCGCAAGGCGCGAGGGCGCTCGTATCGTCGCGTGGCGACGTTGTTTCACCCCGACGTGAACTGCGACTAGACCGGGTTCAACATGTCCACCAAGCGCTGCTATTACGAAACCCTCGAAGTCGAACGCGACGCCGACGATTCCATCCTGAAATCGTCCTTCCGCAAACTGGCGATGAAATTCCACCCCGACCGCAATCCCGGGGACGACAGCAGCGAAGTCCGCTTCAAGGAAATCAACGAGGCCTATGAGGTCCTGAAGGACAAGGACAAGCGCGCCGCCTACGACCGTTATGGCCACGCGGCCTTCGAGCAGGGTGGCGGCTTCGGCGGCGGCGGCGCCGGTTTCGGCGCAGGCTTCGCCTCCTCCTTTTCGGACATTTTCGAAGACCTGTTCGGCATGGCCGGACAGCGCGGCCGTGGCGGCCGCGAGCGTGGGGCCGACCTGCGCTACAACATGGAGATCACGCTCGAGGAAGCCTTCGGCGGCAAGACCGCGCAGATCGAGATCCCGGTCTCCGTCACCTGCGAATCCTGCTCGGGCACCGGCGCCAAGGCCGGCACCAAGCCGAAGACCTGCTCGACCTGCGCCGGCGCTGGCCGCGTGCGGCAGTCGCAGGGTTTCTTCACGCTGGAGCGCACCTGCCCGGGCTGCCAGGGCCGCGGCCAGATGATCGAGGACGCCTGTCCGTCCTGCGCAGGGCAGGGGCGGGTCACGCGCGAGCGGACACTGTCGGTCAACATTCCCCAGGGCGTCGAGGACGGCACGCGGATCAGGCTCGCCGGTGAAGGCGAGGCGGGGGTGCGCGGCGGTCCGGCCGGCGACCTCTACATTTTCCTGTCGCTGTCCCAGCACCAGTTCTTCCAGCGCGATGGCGCCGATCTGCATTGCCGCGTGCCGATCTCGATGGTCACGGCGGCCCTTGGCGGCGAGTTCGAGGTGCCGACCATCGACAAGGGCAAGTCCAAGGTGAAGATTCCGGCCGGAACCCAGTCCGGTCGCCGATTCCGCATTGCATCAAAGGGCATGCCGGTGCTGCGCTCGCGCCAGATGGGCGACATGTACGTCCAGGTCGCCGTCGAGACACCGCAAAACCTCACCAAGAAGCAGCAGGAATTGCTGGCCGAGTTCGAAAAGCTCTCCTCCGGCGCGACCCAGCCGGAATCCGTGGGCTTCTTCGCCAAGGTCAAGGATTTCTTCGGTAATCGGGCGAATTGACGCGGCTTGACCGTATCGTTCGCGGCCTATACGTCTCTATGACCATTTTTTGACACGCCGCGGCGACGCGGTCCCGTCCGGTCCTGACATGCCCATGCAATCGTCCGTGCGCGCGTTGAAGAAGCCCCGTCTCGACGACGAGGTACGCTTTCTCCGGTCGTGGATTGAAAAGCCGCTCCACATGGGGGCGGTGATGCCGTCGGGCCGGCTGCTCGCCCGCACCATGGCGCAATATGTCGATGTCGATTCGGACGCACCGGTAGTCGAGCTCGGACCCGGCACCGGCGCCATCACCAGTGCGCTGGTCGAGCGCGGCATCGACCAGAAGCGTCTCGTCCTTGTCGAATACAATCCCGGCTTCTGCGCGCTGCTGCGCGACCGCTATCCGCAAGCTACGGTGGTGCAGGGCGATGCCTACCGCCTGCGCGACACGCTCTGGAAAGTGCTGAGCGCGCCCGCCTCTGCCGTTGTGTCCGGCCTGCCGCTGGTCACCAAGCCGATGTTCACGCGCCTGAGGCTGATTCGCGATTCCTTCGCCGCGCTCGCGCCCGGCTCGCCTTTCGTGCAGTTCACCTATTCGGTGGTGCCGCCGATCCCGAAATCGCTGCCCGGCGTGTCCACAGAGGCCTCGGAACGGATCTGGATGAACCTTCCGCCGGCCCGCGTCTGGGTGTATCGCAAAGACTAATTCCGCCGGCTTTCGTCTTCGCGCGGCGGACCCTTTTCGCCGAACGCGTTTTTCTGGATGCCCGCACCCAAGATCCTGGTCATTCCCGGCTCGCTGCGCACCGGCTCGCACAATGCGAAGCTGGCGGCGGTCGCCGCCTATGAATTCGCCCAGGCCGGCGTCGACGTCACGCGCATCTCGCTCGCCGACTTTCCACTGCCGATCTATGACGAAGACCTGTATGTGAAGTCCGGCGTCCCGAAGCACGCGGTCAACCTAAAGCGCATGATCGGCGCGCATCAGGGGATCCTGATCGTCACGCCGGAATACAACGCCTCCGTGCCGGCGCTGCTCAAGAATGCGATCGACTGGATCAGTCGCGTCCAGGACCCACACGAGAGGCGCGGCGAAGTTTTTCGCAACCGTGCTTTTGCGATCGCCGGCGCATCTCAGAGCAGGCTCGGCGGCGCGCGTGCGCTCCAGGCGCTGCGATTGATCCTGACCTCGTGCCACGCCAATGTGATTGCCAGCCAGCTCGCGCTCGCCTTTGCCGACCAGGCCTATGACGATATGGACAGGCTGAAGAACGAGGGCGATATCGCCGCGTTGCAGGACCTGGTGCGGCAACTGATCGACATTTCCCAACGCATGATGTGAGGTGACATGACGCAAGCCGAAATCGCCCCCCGCGACCGCCTGATCGTCGCGCTCGACCTGCCGAGCCCGGAGCTGGCGGAGGCGATGATTGATCGGCTCGGCGACAGCGTTACCTTCTACAAGATCGGCTATCGGCTCACTTATGCCGGCGGCTTGCCGCTGGTCGGCAAGCTCGCGGACCGCGGCAAGAAAGTGTTCCTCGATCTCAAGCTGCATGACATCGGCAACACGGTGATGCAGGGCGTCCAGAGCATCAGCAAGCTCGGCGCGACCTTCCTTACCGTGCACGCCTACCCGCAGACCATGAAGGCGGCGGTCGAAGGGCGTGGGTCGTCCGCCCTGAAGATTCTCGGCGTGACCGTGCTGACCTCCTACAATGACGATGATCTGCATGCGGCCGGCTACCGGATCGGCGTCTCCGAGCTGGTCGAGGCGCGCGCGCAGCAGGCGCAGGTGCTCGGCGTCGACGGGCTCGTCTGCGCGCCCGAGGAAGCCGGTAGCCTGCGCAAGATCGTCGGTCACCAGATGAACCTCGTCACGCCCGGCATCCGTCCCGCAGGCGCGGCGACCGGCGACCAGAAGCGCATCATGACGCCGGGACGCGCGATTGCCGCGGGCGCCGACTATCTCGTGGTCGGACGTCCCATCGTCGAAGCCACAGATCCCAAGGCGACTGCCGAGGCCATCCAGGCCGAGATCGCGCAGGCGTTGACCTGAACATCACAAGGAGAAGAAGAATGGCAGCAAAAGGCTACTGGATCGGGCGCGTCGACGTGCACAATGACGAGGGCTACAAGCCCTATGCGGCGGCGAACCTCGCGATCTTCAAGAAGTTCGGCGGACGCTACGTCGTTCGCGGCGGCAAGCTCACCAGCGTCGAGGGCCAGAGCCGCGCACGCAACGTCGTGATTGAATTCCCCGACTACGAGACCGCGCTCGCCTGCTACAACTCGCCGGAATACCAGGCCAACATCAAGGTGCGCCAGCCGCATTCGATCGCCGACCTCATCGTCATCGAGGGCTATGACGGCCCGCAGCCGTAGGCAGGCAGTGTCATTCCGGGGCGCCCGAAGGGCGAACCCGGAATCTCGCGCCACAACTTCGGGATTCCGGGTTCGGCTCTGCGAGCCGCCCCGGAATGACGGCGGGCTTGCGTGTCCCCCTCGGTTGCCGGAACAGCGTCCCCCCGCTACAACGGGCCCGGAAGAGGATCATACCATGTCCGACATGCGCTTGATTGTTGCGGGAGCCGGCGGCCGGATGGGCCGGACGTTGACGCGTGCGATTTCCGAGACCGAGGGCGCGGTGCTGGCGGGCGCGCTCGAAGCGCCGGGCTCGGAACTCCTGGGCAAGGATTCCGGTGTTCTCGCGGGGCTCCCGGCCAATGGCGTGCAACTCTCGGCCGATCTCTGGGCGATGTCGGCAGAGGCCGATGGCATTCTCGACTTCACCGTGCCGGCCGCGACCATCGCCAATGTCGCGATCGCCGCGCAGCGCGGGCTCGTTCATGTCATCGGTACAACCGGTCTTTCGGCGTCGGATGACGCGGTGATCAAGAGCGTCACCAACCGCGCCGTTGTCGTCAAATCCGGCAATATGAGCCTCGGCGTCAATCTGCTCACTGCGCTGGTCAAGCGCGTGGCGCAGTCGCTGGGCGACAACTTCGATATCGAAATCGTGGAAACGCACCACCGTGCCAAGGTCGACGCACCCTCCGGCACGGCTCTGATGCTGGGCGAAGCCGCAGCGAGCGGTCGCGGCATCTCGCTGAGGGATCATTCGGCCCGCGGCCGCGACGGCATCACGGGCGCGCGCCGCTCCGGCGACATCGGCTTTGCCTCGCTGCGCGGCGGCACGGCGGCCGGCGATCACAGCGTGAGCTTTCTCGGCCCCTTCGAGCGGCTGACACTGTCGCATCACGCCGAGGACCGCATGCTGTTCGCCCATGGCGCGCTGAAGGCGGCGCTGTGGGCCCATGGCAAGAAGCCGGGCCTCTACTCGATGGCCGATGTGCTCGGCCTGGGCGATAACTGAACGAACGGAAAGCAGGAATGAGCGAACGTCTTCTCGTGCTCGTGCGGCACGGCCAGAGCGAATGGAATCTGAAGAACCTGTTCACGGGATGGAAAGATCCCGGTCTCACCGAGCAGGGCGTTGCCGAGGCCAAAGAAGCCGGCCGCAAGCTGAAGGCGAAAGGCCTCGTCTTCGACGTTGCGTTCACCTCGGTGCTGACGCGCGCCCAGCATACGCTCGATCTCATTCTTACGGAGCTTGGGCAGACCGGCCTGCCCACGTCGAAGGACCTCGCGCTGAACGAGCGCGACTATGGCGATCTCTCTGGCCTCAACAAGGATGACGCCCGCAAGAAATGGGGCGAGGAGCAGGTCCACGTCTGGCGCCGCTCCTACGACGTGCCGCCGCCCGGCGGCGAAAGCCTGAAGGACACGCTCGCGCGCGCACTGCCCTATTACGTGCAGGAGATCCTGCCCGGCGTGCTCAACGGCAAGCGCACGCTGGTCGCCGCCCACGGCAACTCGCTGCGCGCGCTGATCATGGTGCTGGAAAAGCTCTCGCCGGAAGGTATTTTGAAGCGTGAGTTGGCGACGGGCGTGCCGATCATTTACCGGCTGAATGCGGATTCGACGGTGGCCTCGAAGCTCGATCTGGCGAGCTAGGCGCGATTCCGTAGGGTGGCAAAGCGAAGCGTGCCCACCATCCAGCAACATTCGCGGAAAGATGGTGGGCACGGCGCGCGAAGAGCGCGCCTTTGCCCACCCTACATGAGCGTACTTACTGCACCCCGAGCTGCCCCGCCTCCCAGCCCAGCATCGCCTGCTTGCGGGTGACGCCCCAGTGATAGCCGGTGAGCTTGCCGTCCTTGCCGAGCGCGCGATGGCAGGGCACGACGAAGGAGACGGGATTCTTCCCAACCGCGGCGCCGACGGCGCGTGAGGCCTTCGGGCTGTTGATCTTGCAGGCGATGTCCGAATAGGACACCGCGCGTCCCATTGGTATCTTCAACAGCGTCTCCCACACCCGCACCTCGAAATCGGTGCCGATCATGACCACGCGCAGCGGCTGGTCCGGCCGCCACAGCTTGGTGTCGAAGATGCGCTGGGCGAGCGGTGCGGTGCCCTCATGGTCCTCGACGTAAGTTGCGTTCGGCCAGCGCCGCGTCATGTCGGCGAATGCGGCCTGCTCCTCGCCGGGGTCGGCGAAGGCAAGCCCCGCCAGTCCGCGATTGGTCGCGATCACGATCGCAGTGCCGAAGGGACAGGGATGGAAACCGTAGCGCAGGGTCAGGCCCGCGCCGCCATTCTTCCATTCGCCCGGTGACATTGCTTCGTGAGTGACGAAGAGATCGTGCAGCCGTCCCGGGCCCGAGAGACCCGAGTCGAGCGCGGCATCGAGAACGCTCGCGGAATCGCGCAGCAGGTGCTTGGCATGGTCGAGCGTCAGCGCCTGCATGAAGGCCTTTGGCGTGATCGACGCCCAGCGGCGGAACAGATGGTGCAACTCATCCGGGGTGACGCCCGCCGCATCCGCCATCGCCTCGATGGTCGGCTGCGCGCGCCAGTTCTCCGAGATGAAGGCGATCGCGCGGCGCACGGAATCATAGTCCCGCAGCGCGGCGTTCTGGTGGCCCGGCCTGGCCAGGCGCTGGTCATGTATGGCGAGTGTCATCATGACCTCAAATGTAGGAGCAGCAGGGGCTCCAAACCACCCGATTTCTGACAGGGTTCAAGCGATCGGATTGTAGATCGGGCCGCGCCTGGCGGCGTTCAGGGCGTCGATTAAGGCTTTGGCAAAGCTTGCCTTTTCCTCCGGTCCCAAAAAGCTCGCGATCGACACGCTGCGGCCGCGCGACACCAGATAGAGCCGTTCGAGGCCATACTCCTCGTCCGCCTCCTGCTCGAGCCGGACCCAGAGCGGATTGAACACCCATTCGGCGACATGGCCGCGATGGCTGACGCGCCGCACGCGCAATTCGGAAACCGTGACCACGATCTCCTCGCTCGCCCGCGCGGTGCGGAAATTGACCTTGAAGGCCCACCAGATCACCAGCACGTCGAGGCCGAAAAAGCCTAACACCGGCCAGGCGCCCATCATCAGGAAAACGATCCCGGTCACAAAGCTGACGACGCTGAGGAACAGCATCACGGCGAGGAAGCCGGTGCGGTTCAGCGAGCGATGCGGCGTCAGCAGCGCAGAGAAGATCTGCACCTCGCTCTCGCGCTCAATTCCGTTGCCTGTGCTCATGGCCTGTCAGTATATCCCGGTCATGGCAAAAATCACCCGCAAGACGGCCGTCCGCAAATCCTCCGTGTCGAAGAAGAAGGCAAAGGCGAAAGCCGCCAAGCCCGCGCGGGCCGCAAAGAAATCGCTCAAGGCAGTAAAGCCCAAGGCCACAAAACCCTGGACGCCGGCCGAGATCCACGAGGTCTTTTCCCGCTTCCGCAAGGCCAACCCGGAGCCGAAGGGGGAACTCGAGCATCTCAATCCCTTCACGCTGCTCGTTGCTGTCGTGCTGTCGGCCCAGGCCACCGACGCCGGTGTCAACAAGGCAACGCGTGAATTGTTTCAGGTCGCCGACACCCCGCAAAAGATGCTCGATCTCGGCGAGGAGAGCCTGCGCGAGTACATCAAGACCATCGGCCTCTACCGCACCAAGGCGAAGAACGTGATCGCGCTCTCGGCCAAGCTGCTGACCGATTTCGGCGGCGAGGTGCCGCGCACGCGCGCAGAGATCGAGTCGCTGCCGGGTGCCGGACGCAAGACCGCCAACGTCGTGCTCAACATGGCCTTTGGCGAGCACACGATGGCGGTCGATACGCATGTCTTCCGCGTCGGTAACCGCACGGGCCTGGCGCCCGGCAAGACGCCGCTCGAGGTCGAGCTCGGTCTCGAAAAGGTGATCCCGGCAGAGTTCATGCTGCATGCCCATCATTGGCTGATCCTGCACGGTCGCTATACTTGCCTCGCGCGCAAGCCACGCTGCGAGGTATGCCTGATCAACGATCTCTGTCGATGGCCGGAGAAGACGGTCTGAGGCAAGGTTTCTCCGTCATTCCGGGGCGATGCAAAGCATCGGACTATGGTGCGCAATTGCGCACCTGAGAATCTCGAGATTCCGGGTTCCGGTCCTTCGGACCGTCCCGGAATGACGCTAGCAGGAATTGCGTTCGCGACATGATTTCGGGGTGGTGCCGTGAGTCAACAAGAACAAGTCAGTTCGCCGCCGCCCGCCGCTCCGCTCGTCGCTTCCAAGCCGACACAACGACCGGCTCCTAGTCTCTGGAGTCGACTCGCCATTCCGCTGTTTGCCGTCGTCGTCGCGCTCGGCTTCGTTGCACTGGCGACGTTGCGCTTCGATGAATGGGTCGGCAGCGCGACGATCCAGACTACCAATGATGCCTATGTCCGCGCCGAGCTGACGCGGCTTGCCAGCCGCGTGACGGGCGAGGTGCTCAACGTCGCGGTCACCGATTTCCAGCGCGTGCATGCCGGCGATCTCCTGATCCAGATCGACCCCGCCGACTATCAGGCCCAGGTCGCGCAGGCCGAAGCGAACGTTGCTGCGGCACAGGCGGCGCTGGACAATCTGAGCAACCAGGTCGAGCTGCAATATGCGACGATCGCGCAGGCCGAGGCCGCGCGATTGTCCGCCGAGGCGCTGGAGGTCGAGGCGCAGCAGGAGCAGCAGCGTCAGCAATCGTTGTCGCAGAGCGAGTCCGGCACACGGCAGCGGCTTGAGCAGGCGGTCGCGTCGCTCGCCAAGGCACAGGCCGATGTGCGCGCAAGCCGCGCCGTGATCGCCGCACAGCGCCATCAGCTCGAAGTCCTGCAAGGGACCAAGAAGCAGCGCGCCGCCGACCTCGAAGCGGCCAAGGCGACGCTCGCGAGTGCCCAGCTCAAGCTCGGCTACACCAGGATCACAGCGCCGTTCGATGGCGTCGTCGGCGAGCGCCAGGTGCAGCCCGGCGACTACGTCAATATCGGCACCAATCTGATCAACGTGGTGCCGCTGCCAAAAGTCTATGTGATCGCGAACTACAAGGAGACCCAGCTCACGCACGTGCAGCCGGGCCAGGTCGTCGACATTACCGTCGACAGCTTCCCGCGCCAGCGCCTGCGCGGCCGCGTCGAGCGCATCGCGCCGGCGACCGGCTCACAGGTGGCGCTGCTGCCGCCGGACAATGCAACCGGCAATTTCACCAAGGTGGTGCAGCGCGTTCCCGTGCGCATCCAGCTCGACGACAACCAGCCGCTGGTCGAACGTCTCCTGCCGGGAATGTCCGTCGTCACCAGCATCCACACCGACGGTGCAGGGCCGAATGGCGGCAAATGACGGTGCCGATCGCGGACCGGTCTCGCGCGGCGGCATCGCGCCACGACCGGCCTTCGCCGTCGTGGCCGTGCTGCTCGGCTCGTTCCTCGCCAATTTCGACAGCCGCCTGACGACGGTCGGCCTGCCCGACCTGCGCGGCGCATTCTCGCTCGGCTTCGACGAGGGAGCCTGGCTCTCCACCGCCGGTATCGGCTCGCAGATCTTGATCGCACCGGCGGTGGCCTGGCTCGCGACTGCGTTCGGCCTGCGTCGCGTGCTCGGCATCCCGAGCCTCGTCTACGCCGTCGTCTCCTTCATCATTCCCTTCGTTCACGATTTTCCCGCATTGATCGCGCTCAGCATCGTGCATGGCCTGCTGCTCGGCACCTTCGTGCCGGCGACGCTGATGATCGTGTTCCGCAATCTGCCCATCCGCTGGTGGCTGCCGGCGATTGCGGTCTATTCGATCCGCGTCGGCTTTGCGCTCGATACCTCGACCTCGCTCGTCGGCTTCTATGTCGACCATCTCGGCTGGCAATGGCTGTACTGGCAGGGCGTCGTCATCGCGCCATTGATGGGCCTGATGGTTTATCTCGGTACGCCCAGCGAGCCAGTCAATCGCGACCTGCTGCGCGATGCCGATTGGGGCGGCATGGTGCTGCTCGGTGCTTCGGTTTCGATGATCTATGCCGGCCTCGACCAGGGCAATCGGCTGGACTGGCTGGAGTCGGGCACGGTGATGGCGCTGCTCGCCAGCGGAGCCGTGCTGTTCGTCGGCTTCCTCATCAACGAATCCCTGGTCCGCCAGCCCTGGGCGCACGTCAACGTGTTGTTCTCGCGCAATGTCGGATTGTCGCTGGTCCTGATCCTGCTCTACACCCTCACCAGCCTGTCCAACTCGTCGCTGGTGCCGAATTTCCTCGCCAATGTCGGCCTGCTCAGGCCCGAGCAGAGCGGCCTGTTGCTGCTCATCTATGGCGCACTGCCGATGTTCGTGCTGGTGCCGATCTCGATCTGGCTGCTGCGGCATTTCGATACGCGGACGGTGGTGGTCGTGGGCTTTGCATGCTTTGCGGCGGCCAACCTCTGGGGCACCCAGCTCACCCACGACTGGGCGCGCGAGGATTTCGTCGGCATCGTGCTGCTGCAGGCGATCGGCCAGGCGCTGACCCTGCTGCCGCTGATCATCACGCTGCTGTCGAACTCCGACCCGAGCCGTGCGACGGCTTTTGCGGCCTATATCCAGATCATGCGGCTTGGCGGCGCGGAGATTGGCATTGCGCTGATGGGAACCTGGCTGCGGATCCGCGAGCAGATCCATTCCAACTATCTCGGCCAGCACGTCGCAACCGGCGATGTCGACGTGGTCAGGATGCTGAAGCAGCTTGCCGATCGCTTCGCCGGCCATGGCTTAGGGGCGGCGCAGGCCCGCGCGGTCGGCACGCTCGCGGGCTTCGTGCAGCGCGAGGCCAATGTGCTCGCCTATAGCGACGGCTTCTGGCTGTGCTTCTGGCTCGCGATCACGGCGCTCGGTTGCGTCGCGCTGCTCACCCGCGCCCCGCCGGGCCCATTCACGCCGGCGCCGTTCGGCTTCGCCAAGACGGTGCTGCGCAAGTGCGGCGTGCCGGTGACGTAGAGCGTAGAGCGTGGACCGGCGTTCCCTCGCGACAAACGCGGAACGCGTTTGCGCGGAGATCAGGCTCAAACGACGACCTCAAGCGCGATGACGATTCATCCTAATCTCATCGCGCCTTGGTTGGGCGGGGTGCGGATCAGGCGATGCTTCTATCCTCCATCATCCGGCGTTTGACAGTTTCGCAAGTCTTGCGAACATCCTCTGTAAACAGGGCACATTCTTCGATGCGCTTGAAAATCTTCTTGGCTTCCTCGCGATATGAGGCCGCAGTATCTCGCATGAAGGCAATCGTAGTGTGCACCTCGGCGGTCATCGCCTCGCATTTTTTTGCCGCGCTGATCAACTCAGTGCCCATAGCTTCGATCTCTTTGGCCGCGGCCTCATAGTCGCGCACGACGGCCTCGGCAGTGAGCTGGCCTACACGCGAAACCCCATCTCGATGCTCGACGTAGTCGGGCAATGGCTCGGATAGAGGCGGTGGGGCAACCCAGCCGGCCGACCCGGGCAAGGCCGCCGTGACATCTGCTTCAAGCCTGGCCAGATCTACTGACTTGTTTCTCGGAAATCTTTCGATGTTTGCCATGGATCAATTCTCCTAATGGACTCTACCTCCTCAGGAAATGGAGCCGATGCGCGAGAGATTCCGGACAACTGTCGCTGGCCCCGCCATTCCGCGGGATCGCCTCGGACTGGCGAGCTGATTGAGAATCCTGATTCGTGGCGAAAGATCCGCAAAACTACGGCGATGCTCTATCGCGAGGACGTTCTCCTCGGACCTCCGCCTTCAAGCTCTCGATCGTAGGAGCGCCCCAATCAGCCTCTCTCCCGCAAGCGGGGGAGGGAGCGATCTCCTTCGCGGGTGCGCAACCGGACCCAAGCGATCGCTCCAATCGCGGTCACCGCATCGACCGCGCCGGCTCGATCAGCTCAGGCCGCCGCCCCGACAGGCGCTTGTGCATGTGGACCATGAAGGCCATGCCGAAGATCGGCGTCGCCAGATTGACGATTGGAATCGACACGAAGGCGGCGATGATCAGGCCGGCGGCGAAGATGGTCGCCGCATTGTCGCGCCGCATCGCCTTGGCTTCCTCCGGCGGGCGGAAGCGCATCGCGGCAAGCTCGAAATATTCGCGGCCCAGAAGCCAGGCGGTGGCGAGGAAGAAGATCAGGAAGCCGGCGCCGGCCAGGAACACGAAGGGCAGCACGATCAGATAGACCAGGATGGTCAGCAGCGCCGTCTTGACGCCCTCGTGGATGGCCATCGTGAACGGCAGCGCGACACCGGGTCGCTCGGCCGGATAGTGTTCGCGCTCGACATGGTCGGCGACGTCGTCGACGAACAGGCTCGCCACCAGCGAGGTGATCGCGGGCATCAGGAGGATTCCGCCGAACACCACGCCAAGGCCGGCCGCGATCGAGACGATCCAGGCCAGCACTTCCAGCGCGGAATGCCAGCCGGGGCCGAGCAACCCCTCGAGCCAGACCTCGCCATAGGTGGCAAACCAGCTGAGCAGCCGCTGCAAGCCGATCGCCAGCACGGTGATCAGCACGAGCGCGACGCCGATCGAGCGCCACAGGATCGAGCGCATCGGCGGCGAGATGATCTGCGACAGCGCCTTGACGGCGGCATCAAGCATCGGGGTACCTCTCACGAGAATTCACTGGCGAGAGGTAGACATGCCGGTCCCTTTCGGCAAGGGACGTTGACAAGCGAGGCTGACCTGCCACCGCGTGCGGCCTACAGCATGATCCGGAAAAGTGCGTCGCGGTTTTCCCTCGCGACAAACGCGGTACGCGTTTGCGCGGAGATCATGCTCAAACAACAACCTAAAGCGCGATGACGATTCATCCCAATCTCATGGCGCTTTAGTCTTACTGTGTCATAAAATCATCCGCACGGTACGTCTTTGGATGAGAGCAGTACAGCACGGACATCGT
>NZ_JBANBA010000115.1:0-31150 GCF_059803475.1 Bradyrhizobium sp. UFLA05-89
CTGAAGTTGTAGTTGGAGGGGGACGGCGACGCGCGAGATCTGCACGCGCCAGATCGTCGGCAGCGTCGCCGTGCTGACGCTGAACCGCCCCGCCGCGCGCAACAGCCTGTCGGAGGCGATGATCGGCCAGCTGCATGCGAGCTTCAACGCGATTGCCGAGGACAAGCGCATCCGCGCCGCCGTCATTGCGGCCAACGGCCCGGCCTTTTCCGCCGGCCACGACATGAAGGAATTGACCGCGCGCCGCAGCGATCCCGATCGCGGCCGCGCCTATTTCGCCGAGATGATGAACGCCTGCAGCGCGATGATGCAGGCGATCGTGCGCCTGCCCAAGCCCGTGGTCGCAGCCGTCCAGGGGATCGCGACGGCGGCCGGCTGCCAGCTCGTCGCGAGCTGCGATCTTGCGATCGCTTCGGACGCCGCAAGCTTTGCGACGCCCGGCGTCGACATCGGCCTGTTCTGCTCGACGCCGATGGTGGCGCTGTCGCGCAACGTGCCGCGCAAGCAGGCGATGGAAATGCTGCTCACCGGCGAGCCGATCCCCGCCACACGTGCCCGCGAGATCGGCCTCGTCAACCGTGTGGTCGCGGCCGGCACCGAACGCGATGCCGCGATTGCGCTGGCCGAACAGGTCGCGCTGAAATCTACCTACACCGTCAAGCTCGGCAAGGAGGCGTTCTACCGCCAGGCCGAAATGAGCCTTGCGGATGCCTATCGCTATGCGGCGGAGGTGATGACCGAGAACATGATGGCGCGCGACGCCGAGGAAGGCATCGGCGCGTTCATCGAAAAGCGCGAGCCGAAATGGGAAGATAGGTAAGCAGCCAACTCCTCATCCTGAGGAGCCGCGGAACGCGGCATCTCGAAGGATGAAGGCCCCGCCGGTGGCCTCATGGTTCGAGACGCACGTTCCGCGCTCCTCGCCATGAGGGGCTAGAGAAAAGAGCAAAATGAATCACGACGCCTATCCCGACAATTACATCCGCGGCATCCTCAACAGCGTGAAGTCGATCGCGATGGTCGGCGCCTCGCCGGTCAATGTGCGGCCGAGCTATTTTGCTTTCAAATATCTGGCGCAGCGCGGCTACGACATGATCCCGGTCAATCCCGGTCATGTCGGCAAGGAGCTCATCGGAAAGCCCTTCGTCGCCTCGCTCGCCGATATCGGCCGTCCGGTCGACATGATCGACATCTTCCGCAACTCCAGCCACATCATGCCCGTGGTCGAGGAGGCGTTGAGGCTCGATCCGCTGCCGAAGGTGATCTGGATGCAGCTGGGGGCACGCGACGACGCGGCCGCGGAGAAGGCCGAGGCCGCTGGTATCAAGGTCGTGATGAACCGCTGTCCCAAGATCGAATATGGCCGGCTATCCTCGGAAATATCCTGGATGGGCGTCAATTCGCGCACGCTCAGCTCCAAACGTCCGCCCGCGCCGACGCAAGGCATGCAATTGTCGCTCAATCGCATGAGCGTCGGCGGCGGCAATACCGCAGCGGCCGATCGCGCGGCCAAGAACAAGACCGAGCAGAGCTGACGCACCCGAAAAAGGTTCAAGTTCTGAGCGCGACATAGCGAAGCACGTTTCGAGCTGACGCGGCTTGACGCCGGGCGCGGCCCCGATCAGCATGCCGCGCGTTTTCAGACGACCCAAGAACAGGACGCCACGAATGAGCGATCGCCTTCCGGGATTTTCGACCCTTGCCGTGCATGCCGGTGCACAGCCCGATCCGACGACCGGTGCGCGCGCAACGCCGATTTATCAGACGACCTCTTTCGTCTTCAACGACGCCGATCATGCCGCCTCGCTGTTTGGCCTCCAGTCGTTCGGCAACATCTATACCCGCATCGGCAATCCCACGAATGCGGTGCTGGAAGAGCGCGTCGCAGCGCTCGAAGGCGGCACCGCCGCGCTTGCGGTGGCCTCGGGCCATGCCGCGCAGGTCGTGGTGATGCAGCAATTGCTCCAGCCCGGCGACGAATTCATCGCCGCGCGAAAGCTCTATGGCGGCTCGATCAACCAGTTCACCCACTCGTTCAAGAGCTTTGGCTGGAACGTGGTGTGGGCCGATCCCGATGACATTGCGAGCTTCGAGCGCGCGGTGACGCCGCGCACCAAGGCGATCTTCGTCGAGTCCATCGCCAATCCCGGCGGCAGCATCACCGACATCGAGGCGATCTCCACGGTTGCCCGCAAGGCCGGCGTGCCGCTGATCGTCGACAATACGCTGGCGACACCCTATCTGATCAAGCCGATCGACCACGGCGCCGACATCGTCGTGCACTCGCTGACGAAATTTCTGGGCGGCCATGGCAACTCGATCGGCGGCGTCATCGTCGATGCCGGCACCTTCGACTGGTCGAAGGACGGCAAATATCCGATGCTGTCCGAGCCGCGCCCCGAATACCATGGCATCAAGCTGCACGAGACCTTTGGCAATTTCGCCTTCGCGATCGCCTGCCGCGTGCTCGGGCTGCGCGACCTCGGTCCTGCTCTGTCGCCCTTCAACGCCTTCCTCATCCTCACCGGCATCGAGACGCTGCCGCTGCGCATGCAGAAGCACTGCGACAATGCCAAGGCGATCGCCGAATTCCTGTCCGGCCACTCCGCCGTGGCGTCGGTGAGCTATGCGGGTCTGGCGAACGACAAGTACAATCAGCTCGCGCGCAAATACGCGCCGAAGGGTGCCGGCGCGGTATTCACCTTCAGCTTGAAGGGCGGTTATGACGCCGGCGTCAGCCTGGTGTCGAAGCTGACGCTGTTCTCGCATCTGGCCAATGTCGGCGACACCCGCTCGCTGGTGATCCACCCCGCCTCGACCACACACAGCCAGCTCGACGATGCCGCCAAAGTAAAGTCCGGCGCCGGCCCCGACGTGGTGCGCTTGTCGATCGGCATCGAGGACAAGGAGGACCTGATCGCGGACCTCGAACAGGCCCTGGGCGCGTAATTTGCTGTCATTCCGGGGCGCCTCGAAGAGGCGAACCCGGAATCTCGCGCCGCAGCTTCTGGATTCCGGGTTCGTCGCTCCGGGCCGCGCTTGCGGTCCCGTCGCGACGCCCCGGAATGACGGGGCTCTCGTTAACGCTCCTCGCGCAATTGGCTGACATACTGGGTCGCCCAGATTGATTCGGAGCCGACCATGCTGCGCTGGATAATGTGCCCTCTGGCCGTGATGCTGATGGTCACCAGCGCGCTCGCGGCCGATCAGGTCGTCGTGCACAAGAAGCGACACGTCGAGCGCTTGCCGCCGGGGCTGCCGCGTCCGCATTACAAATACCGCACCACGATCGCACCGGCGGAGCCGCCGAAGGTCTGGGTCGAGACCGATCCGGACGCGTTGATCTCGCCGGCCTACGGCGTCGGCAGCTACATCCGCAATCTGCCGGGCACCCCGCTCCTGCCGGGCGCGCATACGCTGCCGGGTTATTACGGCCGGCCCTGGGACTATGATTATCAGGGGGCGTATTACGGCGGCCCGCAGGTCGACTATTTCTGGCGCCTGCCCTACGCCTGCGGCGTCTACGGCTATTGCTGATCAGCCAGCCTGGCTCGCGCGGACGACGCGCGAATAGGTCTCCGCGGGCTTTCGCGCCGCGAGCCGCTCGGCCTGCATCACCGCCAGCGTCAGCACGAGGATCGCGACGGCCTGATGTGCGAGCGCAAGGCCGATCGGCACCTGGTTAAGCAGTGTCAGGATGCCGAGCATCGCTTGCAAGCTCACCGCCGCAAACAGCCACACGGCGCCGCCCGCAGCAGAACCTGCGCGCGAGCGCACGGCATCGAACGCGTGTAGTGCCGCCAGCGCGAACAGCGTATAGGCCGTCATGCGGTGCTCGAACTGCACGGTCAGCACGTTGTCGAACAGGTTGCGCCACCACGGCGTCTCGAACCACAGCCGTTCCGCCGACGGGATGAATGCGCCGTCGATCTCGGGCCAGGTATTGTAGGCGCGCCCTGCCCGCAGACCCGCCACCAGCGCGCCGAGATAAAGCTGCACGAAGGTCACGACGACGAGCACCGCGCTCGTGAACTTCAGTCGCGCTGAGGCAACGATCTCCTGCCGCGCGCCGAGCCGCCGCAAGGTCCAGATGATGCCGGCGAAGATCAGCAGCGCCAGAACCAGATGCGTCGCAAGCCGATACTGCGACACTTCGACACGTTCGGAGAGCCCGGAGGCCACCATCCACCAGCCGACCGCGCCTTGCAGCGCGCCGAGGCCGAACAGCAACCACAGCCGCCGCTTCAGTTCGCTCGATAGACCGCCGCGCCACAGGAAGAACAGGAACGGCAACAAATAGGCGACACCGATGAAGCGGCCGAGCAGCCGGTGGCTCCATTCCCACCAGAAGATGGTCTTGAACTCAGACAGGCTCATGCCGGCATTGAGCTCGCGATACTGCGGGATCTTCTTGTAGGCGTCGAAGGCCTCTGTCCACTGAGTCTCGGTGAGCGGCGGCAGCGCGCCCGTTACCGGCTTCCATTCGACGATCGAGAGCCCGGCCTCCGTCAGTCGCGTCGCGCCGCCGACCAGCACCATCAGCGCGATCAGCGCGGCCACGGCAATGAGCCACCAGCGCACGGCGCGATGCGGGTCGGACGAAGCTGATATCGTGGTCATTTCGGCCGGAAAACCAATGCTTGAACCAGGCTGCGCGCCCCTTATAGTCGCCCGCTCCCGCAGCGCAAGTTACGCGAAAGCCGCAATTTCCCCCATGAAAATCCGCACCCGCAAGTTCCTCGGTACAATCGCGCTCCTGGTGCTGGCGGCGACGTGGGCGCTGCTCGGCATGGCGCTCGCGCAGATGCCGTGGATCGCGGAATCCGGCTGGCGGCAGGCGATCTATTACGTCGTGGTCGGCATGGGCTGGGTGCTGCCGGCTATGCCGGTCGTGAGCTGGATGCAGCGGCCCGACCCGGCCTAGCCTACGCAAACGCGCTTGCGCGTTTGTCGGCAGCAAGCTCGGGTGTCCGCTCATCCGGCCGGATCGAACTTAACTCAAGACGACGTACTGCCCGTCGGCTTCACCGGCGGAAACGTCACGCCGGAGACAAGCACGCGCAGCATCCGCAGCGAGCGGCGCCGGCCGTCCCACGAAATCCGCGGCAACGCGCGCAGATTGGTCCGCCCCTCGACGTCCACGATGCCAGGAATCGTCGACACCGCACTGGCAAAGCCCGCCTCCTCCGCCATCACCACGTGGCTGCGCCGAAACGAGATGCGGTCGCCGAACGGATAGGCAAAGTGTCCGATCTCGCGGTGGAACGCAGACTCCGCCACGGCCTTGCCCATCGCCATCTCACGCGCGGCGGCAATATCTTTCATGGTGGCGAGTGCGGCATAGTTCACCGTCGCGCTGCCGATCGTCACCAGCGGGTCGGCCGCAAGTTTAGAAAGATCCGACCAATCCATCGACGTCTCGCGCCGGATGGTGGCGAGATCGACCCGATAGCGCTTGCAGAGATCGTTGATCGCAGCCGACAGCTCCGCAGGCGGCAAGGTTCTGAGCCACTCTTCGAGCAGCGTGAACAGCTCCTGCTTCTCCGCGCGCTCCGTGACGACGAAACGCTGCTCCTTCTCGCCCATCATCAGGCTGATGCGGCTCTCGCGCGCGATCACCTGTTCGAGCGCGAGCCACCAGGCTTCGCCGACACCGTCGGGAAAGGCGGTCGGCACGTAGACCGTGAAGGGCACGCCGTGGTGCGACAGCACCGGATAGGCGAATGTGGCGAGATCCTTGTATGCACACTCGAAGGTCAGCGCCACGAAGCGCCGCCGCTCGGGCAGCGTCACCGCGCGCCGGCAGACCTCGTCCATGCTGACGATGTCGAACTTCCACCGCTTCAACGCGTAAAGCACGCGGTCGAGGAATTTTGGCGTGATCTCATTGGCAAGCAGCGGCTGGAACGGCGCGCGCCCGCGCGGCCTGACGCGCTGAAAGCGCAGGATCGCTCCGGCGCCGCCTGCGCTTCGTCCGCGCAGCCGGTGCTGGCCGGTGAACCAGGCCAGTTCCAGCCGCAGCCGTTCCATCCATCGATCGTCGGATGCCAAAATCCCACCCATTACGAACCGGCGAGCGGCCGGTTCCCCTTTCCATTGTCCTTACCCTTTGTTGACATTTCTTTGCAAAGGTCGGCCACAGGCCGAACCACGCTTGTTTTCCATTTTCTCGACAGGTTTTGCGAATGACCATGGCTGCGGCGATGCAAAGCCGGACGGCAGAAGCGCCAGCGCGGTCGGAAACGAGCCGTATCGCTGAGGTCGACATCGTCAGCGATCTCGCCATGGCCGAACCGGTCTGGCGTGCGCTGGAGAAGACCGGCCATTTCGGAACACCCTATCAGCGCTTCGACCTGCTCACCCCCTGGCAGCGTCTCGCCGGCGCGCACGAAGGCGCGACGCCGTTCGTCGTCATTGCGCGCGATGCCGAGCGTCGGCCGCTTGTCGTGCTGCCATTGTGCACGCGGCAAAACCATGGTGTCACCGTCGCCTGCTTCATGGGCGGCAAGCATACGACCTTCAACATGGGCTTGTGGGACGCCGATTTCGTCGGCCAGGCCAACACCGCCGATCTCGACGCGCTGTTCGCGGCCCTGCGCGCGCGCGGCGGCATCGACGTGCTCGCGTTATCGCAGCAGCCGATGCGCTGGCGCGACCAGCAAAACCCGTTCGCGCTTCTGCCGCGCCAAAACTCCATCAACGGCTGCCCACTGCTCGCGATGCCGCCGGGCTGCCCGCCGGCGTCACGCATCAGCAACTCCTTCCGCCGGCGTCTGAAGAGCAAGGAAAAGAAACTTCAGGCGCTCTCCGGCTACCGCTATCACGTCCCCACCACCGACGACGACATCACGCGCCTGCTCGACTGGTTCTTTCGCGTCAAGCCCGCGCGGATGGCGGAGCAGAAGCTGCCGAACGTGTTCGCCGAGCCTGGCGTCGAAGCTTTCATCCGAACGGCCTGCCTGACACCGCGCGGCGAGGCCCGCGTCATCGACATCCATGCGTTGGAATGCGACGAAGAAGTGATCGCGATCTTCGCCGGCGTCGCCGACGGCCGCCGCTTCTCGACGATGTTCAACACCTACACGACGTCGGACCATTCGCGCTTCAGCCCCGGCCTGATCCTGATGCGGAACATCATCGACCGCTACGCGGAAGCCGGCTATGACGCGCTCGATCTCGGCATCGGCTCGGACGACTACAAGCGCCTGTTCTGCAAGGGCGACGAAGAGATTTTTGACAGCTTCGTCCCGCTGACCTCGCGTGGCAGGCTGGCGGCGATGGCAATGTCCTCGCTGAGCCACGGCAAGCGCCTGGTGAAGCAGAACCAGATGCTGTTCGACCTGGCGCGAAAGCTGCGGCGGGCGTTTGGGTAAGGCCTACGGCTCCTCGCACCCGCGAGCTGCCTTGGCTCGGGTTGTGGCAGCCTCAAACACCGCAATAAGCCGATCTAGTTGCCATAGCTCGATGTCGTTGACATCAACCAGCTGCTGCGCACGTTCTCGCGCTTCCTGCTCGTTGGCACATTGCAAATTGGCCACGCTTATAACATGGCGGTGCTGATCCAGAAGGTAAGCTCGGTAGTGCGCCATCCCACACCCCCCAGGCCGAGAAATTACTCCACCGATGCGCGAGGTTATCGCAATCAGTCAGTCCCTCGCCAGCAACGCCGACGTTGGGTTTCCTAATGGCGCAAGTGCTAATTGTAGTCTTGTAACAAGGAACGGGCTGCCACATCCGATTTTTGGTAGCCGAGTGCTCCGCACATCGGTGCGCCCTTACCTAGGCCGCCACCACGCGCGGCACCTCCGCTGCATCCGACGGCTGCACCGGCTTCCTCAGCATCGTCACCTCGCTGAAGCCGACCGCCTTGAGCTGCTCGCACATCGAGGTGCGGGCCTCAGTGGGCATGACGGCGTCCGGCACCACGACGGCGCGGGCATTCGTCGTCAGCAGCTCGGCAGGCAGGTCGGAGGCGCTACCGGCGTCGAGCAGCACGTGGTCGTAGACACGGAGCAAGGCATCGATCGCCAGCATCACGCGCGGCGATTGCAGAAGGCTGCGGTCGAAGCCAGGGCGACCTGCCGCCACCAGCTGCAGGCGCGAGAGCTTGTCCTTGGTGATGATCTGCGCGAACGAGGCCTCACCCTGCATCAACTCGGCAAGGCCCGGTGCTGCCGGGTCGGCCGAGATGGCCGAAATCGTCGGCGACGATGCGGCGAGGTCGACGACCACGACCCGCGCATCGCGCACCAGATGGCGCGCCAGCGTCAACGCGGTCAGCGTGATGCCCTCGCCCGCCGCGGTGCCGAGCACAGTCACCTTGCGCGCGGCGGCGCCGGCGCTGCGCAGGCCGTCGGCGAGCTGTTCGATCTCGGCGAACTCGGTGATGCCTGCATCGAAAGCCATCTCCGGCTGGAGCGGCGGCGGCTCGCTCACCACCGGCTGGGACTCGGGCTCGGGCTCGACGATTGGTTCACTGGGGGCAGTCGCGCGCGAGGCGGCTGAGGCAGGCGTGAATGCGGCAATTGCGCGCGGCGCGGTCATGCGCAGGAGCTCGCCGGTGACGACGACGCCGGTGCTAAGCAGCAACGTCGCCAGCGTGGCGATGAGCACGATCGGCAGCTTCTTCGGATAGGCGATCGTGTTCGAGACGATGGCACGCGAAATGATGCGACCTTCGGTCGGCGCGGTATCGATGGTCTCCCGGGCATTGGCCTCGCGATATTTGGCGAGATAGGTCTCGAGCAGGTCGCGTTGCGCCTTGGCCTCGCGCTCCAGCGCGCGAAGCTGGACGTCCTGGCCGTTGGTCGAGGTCGCCTGCTTCTTGAGCTGCTCGAGGCCTACGGTGAGGCTGTCGACGCGGCTGCCGGCGATCCGCGCGTCGTTCTCCAGCGAGCGGGAGATCTTGCCCGCCTCGTCACGGATCTGCGTGTCGAGGTCGCCGATCTGCGCCTTCAACTCCTTGATGCGCGGATGATTGCCGAGCAGCGTCGAGGACTGCTCGGCGAGCTGCGCCCGCAGCGTCACCCGCTGCTCGGACAACCGGCGCATCAGCTCGGAATTCAGCACCTCCGATGCCTCGATCGGCTTGCCGCTCTGGAGCATCTCGCGGATCAGCCGCGCCCTGGCTTCGGCATCGGCCCTCATCGCGCGCGCATTGTTGAGCTGGGTGTTGAGCTCGCCCATCTGCTGGTTCGACAGCGTGGTGTTGTTGGTGCCGACGAACAGCGACGATTTGGAGCGAAAATCCTCGGCCTTGGCCTCGGCTTCCGAAACCTTCCTGCGCAGGTTCTCGATCTCGCCCGACAGCCACGCGCTGGCGGACTTGGCCTGCTCCTGGCGCGCGCTCTGTTGCAGCACCAGATAGCCGTCGGCGATCGAATTGGCGACGCGCGCGGCGAGGTCCGGATCGGTCGACTGGAATTCGACGACGATCACGCGCGACTTGTCGACCGCATAGGCGGTCAGGCGGTCGTAATAGGCATCCAGCACCCGCTCTTCCGGCGTCATCGAGAACGGATCGCGGCCGATTCCGAACAATGCCGCCAGCGACTTCAGCGGCGAGATACCGCGCAGGACCGGGTCGAATTCGGGCAGCTCCGCGAGCTTGTTCTTCTTGATGATCTCGCGCGCCAGATCGCGCGACAGCACGAGCTGCACCTGGCTGGTGACGGCCTCGGCGTCGAGCGCCTGCCGCTCCTCGGTGCTGCGGTCGCTGGACGGACGCAGGAAGACGTTCTCGCGCCCGTCGATCAGGATGCGGGCTTCCGACTTGTAGCGCGGCGTCACCAGATTGACGCCGGCGAGCGCGAGCACCAGCGCCAGCACCGTCGGCACGATGATGAAGCCGCGCCTGCGCTTGAGCGCAGCGCCGAGCGCGTGCAGATCGATGTCGCCGGATTCGGCTTGCGCCTGCCGCGCGACACCGGCCGCGAGCATCGGCTCGGGCTTGTGCAAGGCCCGTTCGATCACGGCCTTGTCCTTGCCGTCACGCCAGAACGCAAAACGCATCGCACACTCCCGCAGGGCAACGCCGCCGCCCACCTCAACCGAGGCGATTACACTCCATTATGGTTGCCGCTGGGTTAATCGCGCCGCACGCGTGCAGGGCGCGATGCGCGAATACCGTTTGTTAACCATGAGGCCGCTTAATCGGGATCGATAATTCAGTGGATTGCTCCGTCATCGCTCGCGAGCGCTGGTTCAGATCATGCCCCCCTCTCTCGACCAGCCGCTTCGCATCCTGCACGCCGTGCGTGCCCCGGTCGGTGGCATCTTCCGTCATATCCTCGATCTCGCCAACGGCCAGGTCGATCGCGGACATCATGTCGGCATTCTCGCCGACGATCTCACCGGTGGGGAGCGCGCAGCGAACGCGCTGGCCGAGATCGCGCCACGCCTGAAGCTCGGCGTCTATCGACTCGCGATCCGCCGCGACCCATCGCCCGAAGACTTTCTCGTCTGGCTGCGCATGAGGCGCCTGATCGCCAAGCTCAAGCCGGATGTGATGCATGGCCATGGCGCCAAGGCCGGCGCCTTCGTGCGGCTCAGGCGGCGCTCGAACGACACCATCCGCATCTACACCCCGCACGGCGGCTCGCTGCACTATCCTCTGCACACCTTCAAGGGCGAGTTTTACGCGCGACTTGAACGGACCCTGACCAACAGCACCGACCTGTTCCTGTTCGAAAGCGCCTTTGCCCGCGACACCTATCAGCGCATCGTCGGCAAGCCCAAAGGCGTCGTGCGCTGCGTCTTCAACGGCGTAACGCCTGAAGAATTCGAGCCCGTCGTCATTGCCGACGATGCGACCGACCTCGCCTATGTCGGCGAGTTTCGGCACATCAAGGGCGCTGATCTCCTCGTTGACGCCGTGGCGCGTCTGCACGGTCAGGGTCGGAACGTCACGCTGACACTCGGCGGCGATGGCGAGGAGATGGCGGCGCTGAAGGCGCAGGTCGAAAGGCTCGGCCTGACCAATTCGATCCGCTTCATCGGCCACGTCAAGGCGCGCTACGGCTTCTCCAAGGGGAGGCTGCTGGTTGTTCCTTCGCGCGGCGATTCCATGCCCTATGTCGTGATCGAAGCCGGTGCGGCCGGCATCCCCATGATCGCCGCGAAGGTCGGCGGCATTCCCGAGATCTTTGACGCCGGGAGTTCCGCCCTCTTCGCTCCGAGCAATGCCGAGGCCATGGCGGAGGCCATTGGGGCTGCGCTGGACGATCCTCAAGCGACGAGCCAGCGCGCGGCGAGGTTGCGCGAGCGGATCTCGACGCACTTCTCCCAGCAGGCGATGGTGGACGGCGTGCTTGCCGGCTATCGCGACGCATTTACCGATCATTAACCGCTCTTAAGGCGGTTTTAGAATTTCTTCCGATTTGTCCGATAAGCGAGAGCGAGGGGGACTCCCGCGCTTCGCGCGCCTAAATGCGCGCCCGGCGGGGTGTCAGGAATGGACGTGGACGACTGTGGAACCACTCAACGCACGCTCGATGCTCGACGCCGCCACCAGCGCGGCCGCACCCGCTGACAGGCCCTTTGTCGAACGCCGTCGCCGGCTTACGCCGGCAGCACTTGCTGTCGTCAACCAGAAGGTCGCCCGCGCCTATTCGCCGATCGTGATCGCCGGCTTCGTGCGCATCGCGGATTTTGTCCTGCTCAGCCTCGTCGGCACGGTACTCTACTTCGGCTATGTCGCGCCGCAGACCGGCTTCCGCTGGGAATATCTCGCCGCGATCTGCGCCGCCGCACTGGCAGCCGTGATCTGCTTCCAGGCCGCCGATATGTATCAGGTGCAGCTCTTCCGCGGTCAGCTCCGCCAGATGACGCGGATGATTTCGTCCTGGTCGTTCGTGTTCCTGCTGTTCATAGGCATGTCGTTCTTCGCCAGGGTCGGCAGTGAAGTCTCGCGGCTGTGGCTCGCCGCCTTCTTCTTCCTTGGCCTCGCCGCGCTCGTCGCCGAGCGCCTGGCGCTGCGAACGCTGGTGCGTACCTGGGCGCGCGAGGGCCGGCTCGACCGCCGCACCATCATCGTCGGCTCCGACAGCAACGGCGAAGAGCTTGTCGAGGCGCTGAAGGCGCAGGAGGACTCCGATATCCACGTGCTTGGCGTGTTCGACGATCGCAACGACAGTCGCGCGCTCGACACCTGCGCCGGCGCGGCGAAGCTCGGCAAGGTCGACGACATCGTCGAGTTCGCTCGCCGCACCCGCGTCGATCTCGTGCTGTTCGCGCTGCCGATCTCGGCGGAGACGCGCATCCTCGAGATGCTGAAGAAGCTCTGGGTGCTGCCGGTCGACATCCGCCTCTCCGCGCACACCAACAAGCTGCGTTTCCGTCCCCGCTCCTATTCCTATCTCGGCGAGGTGCCGACCCTCGACGTGTTCGAGGCGCCGATCACCGACTGGGACCTGGTGATGAAATGGCTGTTCGACCGCATCGTCGGCGGCCTCGCGTTGCTCGCGGCCCTTCCCGTGATGGCGCTGGTGGCGCTGGCGGTGAAGCTCGACAGCCCCGGCCCCGTGCTATTCCGCCAAAAACGCTTCGGCTTCAACAACGAGCGCATCGACGTCTACAAATTCCGTTCGATGTATCACCATCAGGCTGACCCGACAGCCTCGAAGGTCGTCACGAAGAACGATCCGCGCGTCACCCGCGTCGGCCGCTTCATCCGCAAGACCAGCCTCGACGAATTGCCGCAACTCTTCAACGTGATCTTCTCCGGCAATCTCTCCCTCGTCGGCCCGCGCCCGCACGCCGTCCAGGGCAAGCTCCAGAGCCGCCTGTTCGACGAGGCCGTCGACGGCTATTTCGCCCGTCACCGCGTCAAGCCGGGCATCACCGGCTGGGCCCAGATCAACGGCTGGCGCGGCGAGATCGACAACGAAGAGAAGATCCAGAAGCGCGTCGAGTTCGACCTCTACTACATCGAGAACTGGTCGGTGCTGTTCGACCTCTACATCCTCCTGAAGACGCCGATCTCGCTGCTGACCAAGAACGAGAACGCGTATTGATGGTGGATCGCCCAAGCCAAGCTGTCATCGCCCGGCTTGACCGGACGATCCAGTAATCACCGGCAGCGGACGTCACCACTGACGGCGCGGAGTACTGGATGCCCCGCCTTCGCGGGGCATGACTGCGGAAGTTGTGTCGAGAAACTGCGTAACTGCGTGAGCGTATGATGGCGTATGCGGCGACAGCCGGGGGAATGAACGTAGCGCGACCTGCTGCGCCCGGCGTGCTGGCCTTGCAGCGCGCGATGGTGTGGCTGGCCGGCGCCTCCGGCGCGGTCGTCTTCATCGAGCCCAGCCCCTACGAGATCGTGACGCTGCTTGCGACCGTCACCTTCTTCGCCACCGGCCTGCGGCTTCGCCTCGTCTTCATGCCGCTCGTGCTGCTGCTGATCCTGCTCAATGTCGGCTACACCGTGAGCGCCATTCCGCTGCTCGGCCAGTCCGAGGTGGCAAGCTGGATCGCGACCTCCTGGTACATGGCGGTGACGGTGGTGTTCTTCGCCATGGTCACATCGGAGGATACGGCGGCGCGGCTCGACATGCTGCGGCGCGGCCTCGTGGTCGGCGCGATGGTCGCCTCCACCTCGGCAATCGCTGGCTACTTCAATCTCGTTCCCGGCGGCCACGACCTCCTGACGCTCTACGAGCGCGCGCGCGGCACATTCAAGGACCCGAACGTACTCGGCGCGTTCCTGATCCTGCCGGCGCTGTTTTCGTTGCAAAGCGTGGTCTCGGACAGGCTGGCCAAGGCGTTCCGCAACGCGATCGCCTTCGCCATCATGGCGCTCGCGATCCTGCTCGCCTTCTCCCGTGCCGCCTGGGGCGGCCTGATCCTGACCTCCGGCTTCATGCTGGCGCTCATGGTGCTGACCAGCCCGAGCAATGCGCAGCGCTCGCGCATCATCGTCATGGCGCTGGTTGCGGCCGCGCTGGGGCTGGCGCTGGTCGCCATCCTGCTCTCATTCGACTCCATCGCCGAGATGTTCAAGCAGCGCGCGAGCTTCGACCAGAGCTATGACGAAGGCCGCTTCGGCCGCTTCGGTCGCCACATCCTCGGCGCGGAGATGGCGCTCGACCTGCCGTTCGGCATCGGTCCCCTGCAATTCCACCGCTACTTCCCGGAAGATACCCACAACTCCTATCTCAACGCCTTCATGTCGGGAGGCTGGCTCTCCGGCATCTGCTATCCCGCGTTGGTCTTCACCACCGTGATCACAGGCTTTCGCCACGTCTTCGTACGCGTGCCCTGGCAGCGCGCTTATCTAGCGATCTTCTCTGCCTTCGTCGGCACCGTCGGCGAAAGCTTTATCATCGACACCGACCACTGGCGGCATTTCTGGATGATGCTGGGGGCGATGTGGGGCACGATCGCGGCCGCGCAGGCCTATAAGGCGATGCACTCGGACGTTGGCAAGGCTTCGCTGGAGTCCTAGCAAGCGTTTCGCAAAACGCGGCACACGGCCAGCGGGACGCCGCGCCTTGTCTTTTCCTCGTCCTGCTGCGCTGCGTCCAACCATCTCGAATATGTCCAATCCGTGATGCTCAGGCGCAGACATCTCGATTGACAAGCGGAGACCCGACAATTCTAATCGATTGACCTTTCGCGAGAGCCGTTTGCTCGGACGAAATGGGGCTCGAATGCAGGTCGCGACGCAAAGAAGCGCGGTTGCACAATGATGAAAAAGACGAACCAAGTCGTTCGCGAGGAAATCGTCTGCGAAATGGGAGGGGCGCCGCAGTGACAGGCGATGGCCCTCGGCGCAGTGATGACGAGCCGCCCGAGGGCACTCAGTCCAAGGTGCTTCGGATCGATCGTCTGTGCAAGCGCTTCGGCGGTACCCAGGCCCTCAACGAGGTGAGCATGGCCGTGGGCCGCGGCGAGGTCGTCGCTCTTCTTGGCGAGAACGGCGCGGGCAAGTCGACCCTGATCAAAATCCTGGCGGGCGTGTACTCCGCCGACAGCGGAACCATCTCCTATGCAGGCCAGGATATGACGTCCTCGGTCAGGCGCCTGCCCCTATCGTTCATCCATCAGGATCTCGGACTGATCGACTGGATGACGGTTGCCGAAAACATCTGCCTGACCCTCGGCTATCCCCGCCGTTTCGGCGTCATCGACTGGACCAAGGCGCGCAAGCGGGCCGAGCTTGCCCTTGCAAGACTCGGCGCCGACATCGATCCGGACCTCCGTATCCAAAGCCTGACACGAACGGAGAAATCGCTGGTCGCGATCGCCCGTGCGCTCGCGACTGACGCGGAAATCCTGGTGCTTGATGAGCCGACCGCAAGTCTTCCTGCGGACGAGGTATTGCGCCTGTTCACGGCACTCCGCCGCCTGCGCGATCACGGTGTAGGCATGATCTACGTCTCGCATCGGCTCGACGAGGTGTTCGAAGTCGCCGACCGGATGGTCGTATTGCGCGACGGCCGGATGGCCGGCGAGCGCATGATCACGCAGACATCGCCGGATGAAACCATCCTGCTCATTGTCGGACGCGAGCCATCTCAGGTCTTCCGACGGCCCGCCGAGCGCGAAGGCGCAGCTCGCCTCGGGCTCGACCATGCATCGATGACGTCCGTCGGGCCGATCGACTGCCGCATCCACGCCGGCGAAATCGTTGGTCTCGTCGGCTTGCGTGGCGCAGGCCAGGAGGCCCTCGGCCGCGCGCTGTTCGGCATGGAAGCGGTTACCAGCGGACGAATCCTGATCGACGGTGTGCCCGTCGAGATCAATTCTCCGCGGAGTGCGATGGATCTGGGAATCAGCCTCGTCTGCGCGGACCGCGTCGGAGAATCCATCGTCCCGGGCCTGTCGGTGCGGGAGAACTTCTTCCTCAATCCCCTCGCAGCAGGACACGCGGCTTCAACCTGGCTTGCGCCGGCGAAGGAGCGAGCAACGGCCAGGCGGCTCGGCGTGACTGTTGATCTTCGGCCCAATGATCCGAACCTGGCGATCGAGCTATTGTCCGGCGGAAACCAGCAGAAGGTTGCGATCGGGCGCTGGCTCAATCTGAAATCCAAGGTCTATGTCTTCGAGGACCCGACGGCCGGCGTGGACGTCGGCTCGAAAGCAGAGATTTACAAGCTGTTCGATGTGGCGCTCTCCGAAGGCGCCGCCATTCTGATCGTGTCGACCGACTTCGAGGAGATCGCGAAGGTCTGCCATCGCGCGCTGGTGTTCAGCCGCGGCCACGTCGTTCGCGAGCTTCATTCCGACGATCTGTCCATCAGCAATCTGTTGTCCGCCGCTTCCGCCAGCGTCGCGGGCAGCTCCGTCGCAGCGTAAGGGGCGGCACACTGACCGAGGCCTAAGATGCAATCCATCAAGTCGAATGCCCTGGAGCCTACGCGACCCGAACTCGCAGCGCTGACCAACGGGCAGGCGATCTTGCGATTGCTCCCGGTGTACGGCTTGCCGTTGCTGACGTTGCTCCTGATCATCTTCTTCTCGATCGCTCTGCCGGATACTTTTCCGACCTGGCTCAACGCACGCTCGATCCTTGCGGACAAATCCATCGTCGCGCTGCTGGCGCTCGCTGCGACCCTGCCGATGATGGCCGGCCGCATCGATCTCACGGTCGGCTTCGGCATCGTGATGTGGCACATCCTGGCGATCAGCTTCCAAGTGAAATACGGCATCTCGTGGCCGATCGCGATCCTGCTGGTCGTGGCTTGCGCGGGCTTCGTCGGTCTCGTCAATGGCGTGCTGGTCGAAGTCGCCCAGGTCGATGCCTTCGTCGCGACGCTGGGCACCGGCACGATCCTCTATGCGCTTGCGCTCTGGCACACCGAAGGCCGCCAGATCATCGGCAATCTGCCGCCCGATTTCGTGGCGATTAATTGGGCGTCGGTATTCGGCATACCGATCCCCGCCTTCTACGTGATCGGGCTTGCAATTGTCTTGTGGATCGTCAGCGAGCGCCTGCCGATCGGCCGTTTCATCTACGCGATTGGTGCCAACGAGAAGGCAGCAGCGCTCAACGGCATTCCGGTACGGGCCTATGTGATCGGCGTGTTCGTGGCTTCCGGCGTCATCACCGGGCTCGCAGGTTGCGTGCTCGGGGCAAAGCTGCGCATCGGCCAGGCGAATGTGGGGCTCGATTTCCTTCTCCCTGCCCTCGTCGGCGCCTTCCTGGGATCGACGACAATCAAGCCCGGCCGCGTCAATGTTTGGGGGAGTGTGTTCGGCATCCTCATTCTCGCCGTCGGCATTTCCGGCATCCAGTTATTCGGCGGCGCTTTCTTCATCGAGCCCCTTTTCAACGGCACGACGCTGGTCGTCGCGATCGCGCTTGCAGCGTTCGCGCAGCGCCGTCGCGCGGTCGCCAAGCCGCCGCCACGCGATCCAAAGGCAATGCCGACCCAATCAAAATCCGCAGAGACGGCCAGGGCCACCTGACGTCGCTGCGTAAGCCGCCGGCAAAGCCGGCCTGGCGGCCGCTTCTGGCTGCCAGTTCAATCCGGGGAGAGAAGCAATGATAGCGAGCAAAGTCGTACTGAAAGGGCTTTTGACGTCGGCGAGCGTGCTACTGCTCGGCACGGCCTGGGCGCGCGCCGATGACGACGCGGCCTATATCGAAAAGGCAAAGACCTTTCTTCAAGACGTGGCAGCACCCGTGACCAAATGGGACGGGCCGACCATGGGTCCGAAAGCACAGGGCAAGAAGCTGATCGTCATCGTCTCGACCGATCAGCGCAATGGCGGTGCGCAAGGCGCGGGCGACGGCGCGGCGGAGGCTGCAAAAGCGTTGGGATGGGACGTGCGCCAGCTCGACGGTCAGGGCACCGTGCCCGGACACGCAACCGCGCTGACGCAGGCGATCGCGATGAGGCCCAACGGCATCCTCAACGTCGGCATCGATAGCAAGGAGCAGCAACCTCTGCTCGAGCAGGCTGCTGCCGCCGGTATCAAGATCATCGGCTGGCATGCCGGCCCGACGCCGGGACCGGTCGAGGGTATTCCCGCCGTCTTCACCAACGTGACGACTGATCCGACCGAGGTCGCGAAATCCGCAGGGCTCCAGGCTGTCGTGAAGTCAGATGGCCACGCCGGCGTCATCCTGTTCACGGACTCGATCTATGCCATCGCAACCGCCAAGACCAACGCGGAGCGGGCTGCCGTGGAAGGCTGCAAGGGCTGCAAGGTGCTTGAAGTCGTCGATACGCCGATTGCCGATCTCTCCAACCGGATGGGCCAGCTCACAACGTCGCTGCTTTCCAAATACGGCAAGCAGTGGACCTACTCGATCGCAGTCAACGACCTCTATTACGACTTCTCGGCGCCAGCACTGCGAGCGGCGGGCGTGGATCCTGCCGAAGGATTCCCGCAGCAGATATCAGCGGGAGACGGTTCAGTTCCTGCGTTCAAGCGCATCCGGGAAAAACAATATCAGAACGCAACCGTGGCCGAGCCATTGAATCTTCAGGGCTGGATCATGGTCGATGAGATCAACCGCGCCTTCGCCGGCGAGAAGCCGAGCGGATTCGTTCCCCACGTCCATCTCTTCACCGCCGACAATGTCGAGAAGGACGGCGGCAAGGACAACAAGTTCGATCCCGGCAACGGCTATCGCGACGAATACAAGAAGATCTGGGGCGTGAAGTAGCAGCGCCGGAAGCGAGCAACCACAGAGGCGGTCGCACTCGTCGCTGCGGCCGCCTCCCTCCCGAACCCTCGGACGACTTTCCTCCCCTATTGGAATTTGCAGGGGCAGCCGATGAGCAACGATCTTCCCAAACCCGACTACGCCACCGCCAACCTGAAGCTTGTCGGCTACAGCGACCAGGGCGGACGCTGCGACGGCGTGCAGATCATGGTCCACAAGGGCTTTGCCTATGTCGGCCACATCTTCTCCAAGGGCTTTTCCGTCATCGACGTGCGCGATCCCAAGAGCCCAAAGACCGTCAAATACGTCGCCGCTCCGCACAACACCTGGACGCTGCATCTCCAGGCCGCCGAGGACAAGCTCCTCGTGATCCACAACAAGGACATGTTCGCGCAAGCCGAGCTTGCCGACGAAAAGAACTACTACAAGGGCTCCGTCGACCATCACGCCGACGAGAAGCAGGACGAGCGCGACTGGTCGGCCGGCATGGCCGTCTACGATCTCTCCGCGCCTGGCGATCCCAAGCAGATCGGTTTCATGCCGGTCGACGGCACCGGCCTGCATCGCATCTATTGGACCGGCGGCCGGTGGGCCTATGCCTCCGCACTGCTGGATGGCTTCACCGATTACATCATGATCGTGATCGATCTGGCCGATCCGACGAAACCGCAACTTGTCGGAAAATACTGGTTGCCGGGGATGAACAAGGCTGCCGGCGAGGTGCCGAACTGGCCGACCAAGAACGGCCGTTTCGGCCTGCACCATCCGATCGTCCGTGATGATGTCGCCTATTGCAGCTGGCGCGACGCCTGCCTCGCCGTCGTGGACGTCAAGGACAAGTCCAATCCGAAACTCATCACCCACAAGGTATGGGCCCCACCGTTCGGCGGCGGAACGCACAATGCGCTTCCCCTGCCCAACCGTAACCTGCTCGTCGTCGTCGACGAGACGGTGCTCGACAATCAGGAAGACGGCTTCAAGCCGATCTGGATCTTCGACAACCAGGTGAAGTCCAATCCGATCAGCATCTCGACATTCCCGGCGCCGTCGAACAAGGACTATCTGAAGGTCGGCGGCCATTTCGGCCCGCACAACGTGCACGAAAACCGGCCCGACGCATTCTACAGCGAGGAGGTCATCTTCGCGACCTATCAGAATGCGGGCCTGCGCGTGTACGACATCAAGGATCAGTTTCGCCCGAAGGAGATCGGCGCGTTCGTTCCGCCGCCGCCTGCGAAGTGGATGGACCCACGGCCTAACCGTCCCGTCGTGCTGCACTCGGCCGACGTCTTCGTCGACAAGAACGCGCTCTGTTACGTCACCGATTTCAGTGCCGGCCTCTATGTCGTGGAATACAAGGGCTAGCCGTGTGAACCCGATGGGGAGAGGTGAACCGAAATCCTCGGTTCATGCCGCGATGCTGATTGATCAGCGAGGCGCCTTCGGCGTCTTGAGACTGGCGCGCTTCTCCGGCGGCGTGGCGAGCACGCCGTTCAGCGCCTCCGTCGCCTCGAGCACGCCCTTGTAGGCGTCGGTCGCAAAGCGCAGCAACAGCTTCAGCTCCTCGTCGGAATAGCGGCTCCAGACCTTGTGCATCGCCTGCTGCATTGGCACGTAGAGCTTACCGATCTCGGCCGTGGCCTCCGGCACGATGGTGATGAACACCTTGCGACGGTCGTCCTCGTCGCGCTCGCGGCGCACATAGCCCGCCTTCTCCAGCCGGTCGACGACGCCGGTGATGGCCCCCGTCGTCAGCCCTGTGACCTCGGCAAGCCGCCCCGCGGTCGCGCGTCCCTCCAGTTGCAGAAAGTCCATGCATTCGAGGTCGGAGCCGGAAATTCCAGCAACGTTCGCAACGGCCTGGCCGTACAGCACGCCCTGCGCCGAGGAGCGGCGCATCGCCTCCTCGAGTTCCTGCACCAAACCCGCGCGCGCTTTCCCTCTTGACAAGGCCAGCCTCATATCTTAGCAGATATATATCTTAGCCACTAAGATAATCAGTGGCCGTGATTTTTACTAGCACCGCAGCAGTCCCAGGAGCAAGCCATGTCGTCACGCCCCCGCAAGGCCCTCATCATCGGCGCCGGCATCGCCGGGCCCGTCGCCGGAATCCTGCTCCGCCGCGCCGGCATCGAGGCGCAGATCTTCGAGGCCTGGCCCTATTCCAAGGGGATCGGCGGCGGCTTGCAGCTCGCGCCGAACGGCATGCAGGTGATGGACGAGATCGGGCTCGCGCGCGAAGTGACCAGCCGCGGCTCGATCGCTGAAGCCTTCGACTTCTATTCGCAAAGCGGCCAGAAGCTCGGCTCGATCAACCGCGACATGGAGCGGCGCTTCGGCCAGCCCGCGGTGAATATCTGTCGCGCCACGCTGAACGAGATCCTGATCGACAAGGCCTGGTGCTCCTGCGTCTCGCTCTATTTCGAGAAGCGCCTGATCAAGATCGAGGACCGCGGCGACCAGCCGATCATCGCCTATTTCGCCGACGGCACCACCGCGGAAGGCGACTTCCTGATCGGCGCCGACGGCGTGCATTCGGTGGCGCGCCGCCAGGTCGTGCCGGACGGGCCAAAACCCTTCAACACCGGCCTGATCGGCTTTGGCGGCTTCGTGCCGCGCGCCGTGCTCGCGGGCCATCCGATCGGCCAATGCGTCGAGACCACGTTCGGCCAGAGCGGCTTCTTCGGCTACGGCTTTTGTAGCCCGGATCCAAATGACGGCGTGATGTGGTGGAGCACGCAGCCCGCCCACGGCATGGATGCGGCGATGTTCCGAGCGCAGGATCAGGCGACGCTCAAGCAACACTTACGCGACTTCCACCGCGGCTGGCACGATCCGATCCCCGCGATCATCGAGGCAGCTGAAAACATCGTGGTCACCGATACGCTTGACGTCGCGACGCTTCCGACCTGGTCGCGCAAGCGCTCGCTGCTGATCGGCGACGCGGCGCACGCGACGAGCCCGCATGCCGGCCAGGGCGCCTCGCTCGCGCTGGAAGACGCGCTTCGCCTCGGCCGCCTGATGGCGGAGGGCCAGGAGTTCAGCGCTACCTTCCAGAATTTCGAAGCCGAGCGTCGCCCTCGCGCGGAAAAGATCGTTGCGATCGCCCGCCGCAACGGCAACAGCAAGCGCGAATTCTCAGCCACCGGCGCCTTCATCCGCGATCAGATGCTGAAATGGCTCTTGCCGCTGAGCTCGAAGGGGATGGATTTCATGTATGCATACGATGCGCGGGCGGCGTAGCGAGCGCTGCCGATGCGCACGCCGTCGTAGGGTGAGCAAAGGCGCAAAGCGCCGTGCCCACCACTTGAACTCGCCGCGCCGGAAGTGGTGGGCACGCTTCGCTTTGCCCACCCTACAATATGCGGCTACTTCTCCACCCTGAACGTCAGACCCGCGTGCTCTTCAAGCCGCTTGATCAGCTTGTGCTGCATCGCTGCGCCCGGCGTCCAGAAACCAGCCGGCACATCCGGCGTGTCACGCAGCATGCAGACCGCGCATTCGGAGATCATCTTCGAGGTCGAGCCGTAACCGGGATCGCGGTCGCCGGTGACGCCGGCGCGGACCTGGCGGCCGTCGGGCGCGATCGCAACATAAAGCAGATTGAAGAGACCGTTCTCCCGCTCCTCCTTCGACGGCCCCTCGCCCGGCTTCGGCGCATTCGGGCCGGTCTTCTCGGCATTGGCAGCCATCACACGCTTCGCATTGGCCTCGCCTTTCTCGCCGGGACCGGTCAGCACCATCTCGTCGTAGACGAACTCGCGGCCGTAGGGGAAGCCCATCAGCATGTTGGAGCGATGGACATTACGCGTGTTGATCAGCGCCATCATGAACGGCGCGGTCCAGGATTGCAGGTCCTCCTCATAGGCCGCCCTGTTGCCCTTCGGCTGCTTCGGTCCGGTGAAGCCGGGCGTCAGCGCGAAGTGATCGTTGAGAATGGCGACAAGGCTGAGGTCCTTGGCGACCGCATCGAAGGTCGCCTTCGCACTTGCCGCGGTGCCGCCCGATAGCGTGCCACGCATATCGCGCACACGCCCCTTCACGCGCGCAGCCGGCGCACCGAGCACACGCTTGGCCTCTTCCTGCACGAAGAACGTACCGAGCTCGAACGGGACGGAATCATAGCCGCACGAGAACACGATGCGCGCGCCGCTCGTCTTGGCTGCCGCCTCATACTTGTCGATCATCTGCCGCATCCAGACCGGCTCGCCGCAGAGATCGAAATAGTCCGTGCCCGCCGCCACGCAAGCGGCGAGCAGCTCTTCACCGTAGAACTGATACGGACCAACGGTCGTGATCACCGACTTCGTCTGCGCGACCATCGCCTTCAGCGACGCCGGATCAGCCGCATCCGCTACGATCAGCGGCGTGTCACTGGGCGCGCCGATTGCCTCGCGCACGGATTTCAGCTTGTCGAGGCTGCGGCCGGCCATCGCCCATTTCAGCGCCTTGTCGTCCTTGTATTGCGCGGCCAGATATTCGGCGACGAGCTGGCCGGTGAACCCGGTCGCGCCATAGACGACGATGTCGAATTTCGCAGAGCTCATGATCGGCAGCCTTTACTTCTTTCCGTAACTCACGCCCATGCCGGCGCGGACGTCGCTTTGAATTCCATAGGGCGGGATCGGATAGCGCAGGCCGTTTTTCGCCAGCGCCTTCATGCCCGTGATCGCCTTGGCAAGATGTGCTGGGCTCATCGCCATCAGCATCTCCTCGTCCGGCACGCCGCCATAGCGCCGTTCGGCATAGCATGGCAAGGACAGGCTGGGCTCGCCGGTTTTTAGCGCCCGCCCCCAGGAGTCCGCGCAGGCGGTCTCGCCGACCACGCCCCATTCGAACTTCCTGTAGCCGGTATATTGCAGCCCGTTGATCAGGATGATCATCTGCCCCGGCGTCGCATAGACTAGACAAATGTCGGGCGGATCGAGCCGGCCGCTCGCCAGCGGGCTCACCGCGAGCGCCCGGTATTGTCCGAACGGTACCACGTCGAGCGCCTCCTGGCGCTTGCGCGCGTCCTCGGCCGTGCCATGCCACACGCCAACGTAATTCTCGCCCGCAAGCCATTGCTCGTCCTGTGGCGAGAGGCCAATCACGGCGCGACACTGCGCGCCAACGAGATCATCCGCGGTGATGCCGACGGTCCAGCCGAGACGTGAAGCCATGCTCACGATCTGGTCGGTGGTGTGAACCGCATTCGGCCGGCGGATCTTCGGGATCGCCTCCATGTCCTCGGCGCGTGCAAACAGCTTCATGCCGATCACCGTCGTCTTCAGTCGGAGCAGCGTGTTGAGGTCGGCCACGATGCCGGCGAGATCGATCGGTTCGGCGTTCGCTGGCTGCATGGCGTCCTCCCGGCGGCGCGATGATTTTCGTATCCCCGTTTCTAGTCCCTGGCTGGCCCCGGAAGCAACTCGCCGGTTCGGCCCATCAGGCGGTAGGCCACGAGCCCGATCCACTCGCGCACCGCGATATCGGTTTGTAGAAGCCCGTCGCGGCCCATATCGTTGAAGGTGAGGAGATCCTCGCGCCCACCCATTCGCCAATCTACGGGATAGGCCTCGACGTCGAAACCGGCCTTGCGGAAGATCCCGACCGAGCGCGGCATGTGGAATGCCGAGGTCACCAGCAGCCAGCGCTCGCCGAGTTTCGGCGAGACCAATTGCTTTGTGAACGTCGCGTTCTCGTAGGTATTGCGCGAGTTGCGCTCCACGATCAGGCGTTCCTTAGGGATGCCTACACTCTCTAGGATCGGCGCCGAGTAGTCGGCCTCCCTCGCCTCGTTCGAGATCAGGTTGGCACTGCCTCCGGTGAAAACGATGCGCGCATTCGGATAGCGTCGTGCGAGCGCAGCGGGCGCCAACATGCGATCGGCGGCACGGGCGACGACTGGCGTTTGATGCGCCGCCGACAAGTCGGTGTCGACGGAGCCGCCGAGCACGATGATGCCGTCGGGCGCGCCGCGCGAGGCATCCCACGGCGGAAAGCGCGACTCCAGGGGATAGAGCAGGAGCTTGCCGAGCGGCGAGAATGCGGTGAGCGCCAGCAGGACCAGCACGGCCACCGCAAGCCTGCGGCCTGTTCGCGCGAAGCGCGTCGCCATCAGGACGAGCGAGAGGATGCCGAGTTCGACCAGGAAGTTGATCGGTAAGAGCGCGACGCCGAGCGTCTTGGACAGGACGAAAAACAGGGGAGCCTCGCTTTGGGATCATCGAGCCTATCGATGGGCGGACCTTGACGGGCCGATCCTTCTTCAGAAATGTTCTTGAAAGAGGACCGATTGCCGGGTCAAGCCCGGTCATGACGAGTCCCAACGAAAACAACCGGACACGCCCTATGACCCACCATCACCTGCAGTCCAGCCCCGAAACCTGCCATTGGGGCTTCTTCGAGGCGAAGCTGAAGCCGGTCCTCACGATCGAGAGCGGCGACGAGGTGACGGTCGACACCATCAGCGGCGGGCCGGACGTGCTGCCCGACCGTAACCAGTTTCATATTCCACCGGAGCTGTTCGAGGTTCATGCGAAGAGCGAGCGCATGCTGCCCGGCCACATTCTCACCGGCCCGATCGCGGTGAATGGTGCCGAGCCCGGCGACGTGCTCGAGGTCCATATTCTCGACGTCACGCCGCGGCAGGATTGGGGCTACAATCTGATCAGGCCGCTCTCGGGCACCCTGCCCGACGATTTCCACGAGACGCGCATTCTCAACATCCCGCTTGATCTGACGCGGATGGTCGGCCGCATGCCCTGGGGCCTCGACCTGCCGCTCAAACCGTTCTTCGGCGTGATGGGCGTCGCGCCGCCGCCCGCCTGGGGCCGCATCTCCTCCCTGGTTCCGCGCGCGATAGGCGGCAATCTCGACAACAAGGAGCTTGGTGCGGGCGCCACGCTCTATCTGCCGGTGTTCGTGCCGGGCGCACTGTTCTCCTGCGGCGACGGCCATGGCGTGCAGGGCGACGGCGAGGTCTGCGTCACTGCGATCGAGACCGCGCTGCAAGGCCGCTTCCGCCTCACGCTGCGCAAGGACATGAAGCTCGCCTACCCACGCGCAGAGACGGTCTCGCACTACATGACCATGGCGATGGACCCGGACCTCGACCAATGCGTGGTGCGCGCGCTGCGCGACATGATCGCGCTCCTGGGCGAAAAACGAAACCTGTCGCGCGAGGACGCCTATACGCTGTGCAGCCTTGCCGCGGATCTGCGGGTGACGCAGACCGTCAACGGCTCAAAAGGCATCCATTGCATGATCGAGAAATCGCTCGTGCACGGCTAGCTCGCCCCGCCGCCCCTCCCCCGCAATCCAACACCCGCCGCCGGTGAAAATCGCGCGGCGCGCCGGCACGCGGAATTTCTCCAGCGATTCCAATGGTCTCGGACACCGGTTCGATCCGGATTTGACTCCTCCCCGTTTCTAAATAGAGTCTTAAACGTTACTTTTCTGTACCCGCGTAAGAGGCTAGCGTTTGTGTCATGGCCACCGAAAAAGCCGAGACTGACCGCATTCCCGTTACCTTGGCGCTCTCGACCATCACGTATCTCGAAAAACTGGTGAGACAGGGCACCCACGGCACCAGCGTTCCCGGCGTCGCACGGACCTTGATCGAAGAAGGCATCCGTCTCGCCATCAAAGACGGACTCTTGTCGATTCGCGACCATGGCAGGACGTGAGGCTCAAGGAGCGCGCAACGCGGACGGTTTTGGACGGAGTGGTCGATTTGCAACCTGGGACCGCCACAACATGCCTGCTGTTTCACCGACCTCGCCAACGTCCGCTGCAACCTGGACCGTTGAGCGCATCGAACTTCTGAAAAGCCATTTTCACGCCGGCCTATCCTGCCGCGAGATCGCCGCTGATATCGGCGTCAGCCGCAACGCCGTCATCGGCAAGCTCAGCCGCCTCAACCTGACGCGCGGTCCGAGGCGGGAGGAGCGGAGCGCGGAGAAGAGTACCGCGCGGGCCCTGCGGACCCTCCGCAGGCTGCAATATGAAATGCTCGCCACGATCCATGACGAGGCCGAAACGCCGCTAGCGCTCGCGCCGATCGATGAGACCAACCGCTGCTCGCTGCTCGAATTGACCCAGAACCGCTGCCGCTGGCCGATCTCGACACCCGGCGCGGATGACTTCTGCTTCTGCGGCAACGCCTCGCCCGACGGCCAGTCATATTGCACGGGCCACGCGCGCCTCGCCTACCGGCCAAACTCGCGCGGGCGCCTCGTGCGTAGCTGACTGCTGCTCGCAGCCACCACAAAGTAAAAACCTCCGGCAGGGCACTGCCGGAGGTTTTGGAGGCCTAGCATGAAGCCAGGAGCCGTCAGTTCAACTTGTCGGCTGGAGGAATATAGCTGAGTAAATCAGCTAAGTAAATAAATTTGAGAGCGAACGAATTGCATGGCACGCCTTCGTTTCACGTAAGGCCTGCTCTGCCAGAGCCGGCCGGCGATAAAGCAGCCAACAAAATCTGCGAAGAAAAACGGCCAAGAAAAACGGCCAAGAAAAAACCCCGGCGGTTGCCCGCCGGGGTTCTCTGATCGGTCGAGAGATCGATCTTAGAAGTTGCGCTGGGCGCGCAGGAGCATGCTGACCGAGTTCTGGTCCTTCAGCTCATACACGGCTGCCGGCTTGGCAGCGGAAGTGATGCCCGGGCTGTTGATCGCGCCGGTATACTTCTGGTCCAGATGCGTCCAGTTCACGTCCGCGGTGAACGCCAGGTTCTTGACCGGGGTCCACACGGTGTTGACACCGATGACCGCGAAGTTGAAGTCCGGATTACAGGTCGAACCGGCCACGGCGATCGCAGCGAAGTTGGTGCAGATCAGGGCCTTGCCCGTAGTGCCGTACTTCAGCTGAGCATAGCCACCGTAGATGGCGCTCGCCCAGTTCGGGCTCCAGTTGTGGGTGTAGCCACCGCGGAAGCCCCAGGTCTTGACGGTGTCGATGCCGGTGCCGGTGCCGAAGACGCCGTCAGCAATGCCAGCGAAACCAGTGCTCTGGTAGGCGCCAGCCAAGCCGGTGCCGCTGAAGATGAAGAAGCTCTGCGGGAACAGGCTCTGGAAGTTGTAGCGGCTCGCACCATCCGTGTAGACGGCCTGCAGGTTGATGTTGTCGCCAGGTCCCGTCGGGATGTTCTTGATCGACAACGAACCCTGAACCGCCCAGCCCCACTTGTCAGCCGGGTGACCGGAGACTTCCGTGGTGCCGTAGTAAGCGGAATGGATGTCATGCGCGGCAACCGAGATCTGGGCCAGACCCCAGGCCTGGTCGACGCGAACAGCACCGACGATGTCGGGAGAACGCGTGCCACCCCAATCGTTGGCACCGTAGACGCCCGTCACGAACTGAGCGGCCGTACCCGAGGACACGTTCCAGAGGTTCGACTGGCCGTTTGTCGCCGTCGTCATATCCTGCAAGGCCACCGAACCGGTGATGCCCTGGCCGAAGTCAGCCGTATAGGCAACCTGGTTGATGCCGTTGACGTTGTTCGAACCGCCCGGAATGGTGTCGGGACCGCCGGCCGGATAGCTCTGCCACGGAGCGTCGAAGATCGAGACCGTGCGGCCGAAGGTGAAGCCGGCGAACTGGATGAACGCATGGTAAAGGCCAAGCTGGGCGCTACCGTCCGAGGCCCCTTGCGCCGACGGGTTGCTGCCGGTCAAGGTGTTGCTCGTCCAGGTGAACACCATGTCCGCGTAGGTGCGCACAACGCCGTACTCGGTCGCCGTGCGGGTGTCGACGGTGAAGTCCATACGAGCGCGGCTGTACCAGTAGTTGGTCAGACGGTTGTTCGAACCCTGGTTCGCGCCCTGCTGGAAGGAATAGTCGCCCGCGCCAACCGTCGCGTCGGCACGCAGGTAGCCGCCGAACTTGATGCAGGTGTCAGTGCCCGGCATGTAGTAGAATCCGGCACCGTACAGGGAGCAGATCTTCACGTATTCGACCGCCTTGGCCTTCACGGGGAGATCGGCTGCCTGTGCTCCGCCCACGGCGATCAGACCCGCCGCTGAGCCGAGCAAAAGGCTCTTCACCAATTTCATATTCAACCTCCAAGTTGCTCATTCATGGCGAGGCGGGCCATCAGCCCCCAGATCCCCGCCTTTTGAAAACCGCTCGGCCGCTTTTCGCCTTCGGAGGCGCGCGCCTTCGCGCGGGCAACCTGTGCGAACCACCTGCAACGGGACGGCCGAAGAATCCCCTTGAACCGTCGGGCGCGAATATGCATGCGTCACTTTGCTAATCAAAATAGTTTATTAGATCAGCTATATGATTGCGGCCGCGCTGTGACCCGGGCGCAACACCGACCGGCCGCAGCCAAGGCTGACCAGGTCATCTGTGTAATATGCGTGACATAATTACCTTGCTCTGGCACGTTGCCTCAGAGCAAACTTGCATCGACAATGGGTGCCGATAGCGTCGGTGACAAGGATCAAACGAGGAGGGAAGCCGTGTCCGCGACGAGGAAGGACGGAGCGCGTCATCGCTCCGTCGGACATCTGGACATCATCAAGTGCTTCACCTGGGAGATCTCCTCGATCAACAACTATCTCGAGGAGCTTCGACAGTTCTGGGCCCGCACGCTCGGCATCTCCGGGCCACAATGGATGATCCTGATGGCGATCTCCGACCTCGACAAGGACGACGGCGTTCCCGTCAACGTCGTGTCCAAGCTACTCCACGTCGATCCGTCCTTCATCACCACCCAGTCGAAGCTTTTGGAGAAGAAGGGCCTGCTGCGCCGCAAGCCCTCGCCGACCGACGCGCGAGTGGTCCGGCTGTCGCTCACCGACAAGACGCAGAAGCATCTCGCAAGCCTCACCGAGCAGTACAAGGCGATTCGGGAATATGTGTTCGAGGAGTTCGACCAGGACGAGTTGACCGCGTTCACCGAGAAGCTCGCCACCGTCAAGAACCGCCTCGAGAAGGCCTGCGTAAGGGTCGCGCTGGATTTCTGAGATTCTTTAAGCCGGCAACTGACCAAGCCGCGACGCCAGCCAGTCGAAGATGTACTCGTTGGCAAGGGTCGGGTTGTCGGCATGCGACTGCGCCGCGGCGGTCTCCTCGGCGGTGAACACCCGAAGCGTCACATCCGACCGCGTGGAGCGCACCTGCTGCACCATCTGCCGCGCGCGGTCCGGCTTCAGCCAGCCGTCGTCACCGAGCGTGATCAGCACCGGACAATCGATGTCGCGGGCGATCAGGGTGGCCTCGGGTCCGGGGACGAGGCTGGCATCGCGCAGCATGATGCGGTTGGCGAGAAAGGCGCGCTCGTGCAGATCCCACAGACCGCCGTCACACACCGCCGCCGCGAGCCGCGGCTCGTGCACGATCGCGCGGGCCACGAATGAGGAGCCCCAGCCGTCCGCGAGGATGGCGACGCGGCCGAAGTCGACGTCGGCACGCGACGACAGATAGTCCATGATCGCGGTGATCGAGGTCTCGAGATCGCGCCGGCGCAGGATCCTGTCGAGGTCATCGTCGCTGCGCTCGCCCAGAAGATCGATCGCCAGCATCGACAGGCCGCGCTCGCGCGCGAACGGCGCGAGCTTGATCAAGAACTCCTCCTTGCGATGCCCGGGCTCGCCAATGCAGACCACCGTCGCCCGCGGCCAGCCCGTCGGCTGCGCCGGCAGGAAGTAGCCCTGCAGCGAATGACCGTTCAGCCACGGCATCGTGACGACCTCGCCTGCGGGACTGCTCACCTTGAGGAAGCTGCGCGCGCAACCCTGCATCGCCAAAACCGCCTCAGTGCGCCGCGGGTCCGCAGGCTCGAGCGGAAGTGCTGCGGCATTGTAGTAGCTGATGGCGCGAAGCCAGTTGCGCTGGGCGGTGGCGATATGGCCGCCGGCGAACGCCGCGTCGCCGCGCTCGCGATTGGTCTGCGCAAGCGCCAGCCATTCGCGATGCCAGGAGAGCTCGTCGCCGCGCCTGATCCGTCGCGCGATCAGGAGGCACTCGGCGATCGTCGCCCCGCCCTCCTGGGCGGCCGCGAGCAATCGCATGAATTCGGCGGAGAGGTCTTCCCGCTCCGGCCAGAAAGCCCAATCGTCGGGAAGGCAGGCGGGGATCATGCGAAACGAAGCTTCATTTGCTATCTTCAACAATTGACCGAATAACTTATTTTGGTCCAGCTACCAAGGTACCGGCGGCCGAAACGAGCCCGCAACGGCCCGCCTGGCGATCAAGATCGCTTGAGTGACTTCGTGATATCGCGTGGGCGACATCCCGTTGCTTCGCGATCGCGACCGCCGCAGCAAAATTTCTGCGTCAACTCGCTGCGACGGCTGCTCTTTGGCCCGCAACCGAGTCGCAATGCTCCCGGAGACCGAGCGACCCGCAGCGAAGCGCAATCCGGGATCATCGCCTCAGCGCGCGCACAACTTCGGATGCGCTTCGCCTGACGAGGTTGTTGAAGCCTTCGCCCCACTCTCGCTGTCATCGCCCGCGAAAAGCGGGCGATCCAGATGCTATGGGGTAAGCGGCGACTGGGGTAAGCGGCGGTGAGGGTGTGGACACCCCTCGAACGCCGTGATC
>NZ_JBANBA010000116.1:0-30977 GCF_059803475.1 Bradyrhizobium sp. UFLA05-89
TCGCCCGGCCGGTTGCCCCTGATCGTGGGGGTATGGACGGTGTGGCCGGCGGCACGAATGGGGGCGGCGACGGGCTCGAGCTCGGCTCCGGTGTGCCAGGCGCCGTGGACGAGGACGTAGGTCGACATATTATAGCTCCTCCGCAAGGACGAGTTAGATCGGCGCGGCAGTCAGCGGATTCGGAAAAAGGTATTTGTCGCAAAAATATCAGGTATCCGCTTCTCCTTCGATCGTATGACGACTCATCTGTTCTCCCACAAAACTTTTGCCGTCGCGGGTCTCCCCTGGTCCGGAGCAATCAAGGGACAAAAACGAAATCGTTACCGACCGAATGACGGCAAGCGCGCCCCGCAGAAGCGGCCAGCCTGCTACGGGAATCTGGTCAAGTCAAGGATATGCTGACCATGCGTACACGAGCGAAGACGCAACGGGCGCAAAAAATGCGTTTCGCAAAGATAAATAATGAGACGATACGCCGGAAAGGTACTTTGTATGTGCCATTTAATTTCTTGGTACGATGGATGACCCGATGGAGTTTGTTTACACGAGTCTGCCAAGCGCCATTTTATCTCGCCCTGTCGCTCTTTTCGACCACCGAGCGGCAACAGTAGCACGTCCCAGATACTATGATCTTTGCCGTATCCAGGTTCCGTTCATTATGTTCGCCTAGACTGCTCTAACGGTTTCCAGGCGTTCGCTTTCGATCCGATCTTTCTGGGAATTCGCACATACGCCTGTGGTTCGCTTGAACCACGCAGAATATCATGACGTCTGCCACTTCCTCCATTTCCAAAAGAGCGATTCTGAAGGACATTAGGATGGGAGGCGTTGCTCAGCCGGAGGGAAGGCCGTGGCTGTGCAATTGCCGAGTTCAGTCGCCTCTCCAAACCCTTGGCGGGCGGCAACGTCATCCGGAACAGCGTTGGGGTCGCATCCATGTGGCGCGTGTCAATCGCGGATCAGACGCGATGTCACTCCAAAATGCCGCCAACCGTAGTTTCTTCGATCAGCCCAGCGCTTTGCGCTCGCCAACTCAGTTGCGGATTCCGCTAGCCGATGCCCTCGAGCATAGATGGCCAACCATGTTCCCGCAGTCGCGCTGCACGTCTGTCATTATAATCTTTGCAGCTTTCAGGAACCATCTTCCGTCCCGACAGCTCGTTCTGTTCTCCGGTGAACGCTAGGCCGCGATTGGGGATTTCAATGGCGGTTCTGCCCTCCTCGAATTCAGCGTTAACTCGACATCTCATCGAGACGCCGCAAACTGCATTGCGCGGCCTTCCGGAACTACAGCATTGGAAATGTACGTTGTTGGCGGCCAGTCGGGTTCGGCAAAATCAAAACCGATTTCAATCGTTTCCCCGTTGCTTTGGACCACGCGCGCCAACGCATCCATCACGGCAGCGGTCGCCAAGTGAGAGTCTAAATTGCTGTAGGTTCTTCTGCCGTCGATCCAGTCCTGAAACAATGCCGATTCGGCCGCATAAGAGAAGGAATTTCCATATGGATGCGTTATGCGCTCTTCGGTTAGGAAATCTTGGGTTCCAGCAACGAGCGCATTCGATCGTGATGTCACTATCCCAATGTTCTTCCCTCGCAAGTCTGATTGGCTTTTCCTCGAGGAGATAGGAATTTTCACAACATGTCCGTTGATGGAAAAGAGTGTCCCTAAACAGACGCCAACATCTGTGCAGTGCAGTCGACCGTTGACGTTGTATGGCACCTCCGGGAACGTTCCCCATGACCGCATCCCCGGCGTCGTCTGTTCAAGAGCAATAGTTCCTAGACATAATGTTACCTGGGTGCGGCGAAAACAGAGTGCCAACGATGCGACGACATCGGTCTCTCCATAGTGGATTCCTGGATCAAAGCTCGCCATATGCTCACGGTAGTTATCCAGCTTATTCATTATGCCAAGAGGCAGCCGTTTCGCCTGATCTCTCGGAAACGCTGAGAAGCCACTGATGCGCAAACACATTTCATCGTCCGCATACATCCGACGGCTCATTTGCAAGAGGCGGGTTACAAGATCAACATAGTGATAGGCGCCGTGCATCAGCATGCCGTAGCCATACTTGTACGGGTGGTCTTCCCTGAGTGCGTATTCATAGGGAAGATTCCACACGCCGGATGCTGTTTTGAAGTTGATCGAAGTGATCGGAACGTTCAGTCTTTCCGTCATCACCGCGAGTTGGGAACGAATCCGCTTTTCGTATATCTCGTGGTGACGATCCAGTACGATCAGACTGTGCTGGCCCTTACCGCCTTTTGCCCGGGCGAGTAGATTCTTTGTGCGCTGATAGATCGAGCCGCCGTCGAATACACCGTCGCGCATCGGCACCAATAAAGGCTTGGTCGTTAGCGTATCGTATCCCGCTGACATGCAATGCCGCAAATAGCTCTCATGCGCCTGAGGTTCTGTTGCGATGACAACCTTCAGAGTTTCGATACCTTCATTCGCACGATCCTTAAGGAACGGAGCGACATGGCTCAAGGTCGCATCGGGACCGCCATGCAAATCCGGATCGGGGACGAACATCGTATGCATTGGCTGCGCCGGCAACCCAGCCAGTCTACGCAGGACGGCATCACGTTGCGATTGAAGGTCAATGACTGAATATCCGGCGATAGCTCCGGATTGCATGGCGGCTCGAATGCATCGCGAGTACTTGTAGCCAGAAACGGGACCAAATCCCACAATTACAAGGTGATTTGACATTGAATAGGGTCTGCCGAACCGACGAAAGGATGATCCGCTCACATCATTTACGAACGCATCACAACAAACGAGAAGAACTGCTGGTAGCGTCATTGTCCAGCTGCCAGGAATAGCAGCTTGTGTGCGCCTCTTGGCTCGGTCCAGGATGGGTACCGAACGTCACATCTCGGATTTGAGCTGGAATGCCGATGATGATGGGCACACACACATCCATCCCCTCACGACCTGAACTGGCGCCGCCTTGCCCAAGGCACGGCGTCACGATAGCCGTCGCCTGTTACAATGCTGGCTCCTACTTGGCAGAATGCGTCGCATCCGTTCTTCGTCAGCCAATCCGAATACCGCATGAATTGATTATCGTAAACGATGGCAGTAACGATCCAACAACACTGCGAATACTCGCTAGCTTCAACACCAACAAAGCTATCCGTCTCATACATCACGATCGAAATAAGGGACTGCCCGCGGCTCGAAACTCCGGTCTATTTGCCGCCCGGTATGCTTATGCAACCTTCGTCGATGCGGATGACTGCCTGAACGAAAACGAAACTGCTCTGAAGAAGGGAGCGTACCTGGACCGCGCCGTGAACGCATTGAGCTCCGACCCCAGGCTCGCCTTCACACATTGCGCAACTCTCATGATTGGCGATTGCAGGGGGTTTACCAGCTCCGCCTATCCCCTCACTGAGGAGCTAGTGGCAGCTAAGCATCACGTGCCGGCGTCAATCGTTTATCGAACGGAGGACGCCGTCGCACTCGGTGGCTATAATCCCAAAATTGTCAAATGGACTGATTGGAGCTTCGGCGCCTCGCTGCTTTCTCATCGAATAACAAAGGGATTGGATAACAAAATCGCCTACTTCTCGACTCCGTATTATCTGTACCGCGCCTATGTGGATCCACAGAGGGTTTCCCAACGGAGCGTATCGGAACTGGAGATGATTCGAGCGACCATCGAGAACTTCCGACCGCTATTCGACAAATACTACCCAAACCTGGACGACAATGAGAGGGTTCGGCGCATCTTCGCCGCGAAGCCGACTTTACTTGAATGCGTCGCGCACATGGCGAAATCAGACTTGGCGCGAGCGAGGCAATTCATCCGTGAACGCGAGCTCGATCGTCTGACTGGCGACCGCAGTATCGCACTTGCCCCATAGCCGCTTGCGGCACTGACGCTGTGGTTTCAGCACCGCACTTTGCCTTGCCGAACGGCCATCATGCCGCTCTATTCGGTCCTGGCGAAACTCCCGATACCGCTGAGCGGTGGGATGCGCCCAACGACCGACGGCTGATATGCTCCGTTTGCCGTCCCTGTCGGCAGCTCCTTGATCAGCGCCTCGCGGTTCATAGTTACATCTGCTATGTACAAGTGGATCGGAATGAGAGATGACGCTCGCACGTTAACGATGGACTATCAACGTTCATGAAGCCTTCGGGTGCCAGACTTGGCCTCCTAACATATTTATTCATCTCCTTCATACTTGTCGGAGCCGGCATTGTCATTCCGGCCTGGGTCGCGTTCCATTATGGTGGCACCGGGTTTGTTGGACTGGTCCTTATCTTCACCAACGGCTCAACATTCGCATTAGCGCCCATCGCTGGCCATATCGTGGACAAGCACGACAAGCGAGCTGTCGCAACCGCCGGACAAGCGCTGCGTGCCATTGGATTCATGGGTTTCTCCCTACCCGAGTTGCTTCCCCATGGAGTCGCTTCGTCCGCCATCTTGATCGCTTCGGGCGCCATCGGAGGCTTCGGGTTCTCGCTTCAGATGGGCGCCATCAGTGCGCTAACGCAAATGACCGTTGCCGCACATGACAGAGCGAGAGTGTCATTTCAGATATCGCTCGCAAAGCAGACTGGGATTGCAGCCGGCACCGGCCTTGCAGGGTTATCGATTGATAAATTCGGCTCGTCTACAACCGCCATGTTGCTGGCGGTGCTGGCGTTAGTCGCTGTTTCCTGCTTAAGCTTTATGCGCCTTTCAGCGTTGCGCTCTTCTACGACTGGAAACACGATTGGATTTTTCGGAGCCTCTTGGCGGGCGCTGAGGTATCTTCGCCAAGACGCAGGTGCGCTCAATGCGACGATTGCCGTTGGCTTGGCATTCTCAATTATCCAGACGACCAATCTTTTGCTGCCCGGGTTCGTGGTACATGAACTCAAAGGCAGCACCAGTCTTTTTGGGACCTTGGAGATGATCGCAGCAGCAGCGGGATTCGCGGCCGTTGCCGGCTCAGCACATCACTCTTTGGCTGATAAACTAAGCGTAGCCGTTATCCCCTTGCTGGTTACAGCCGGACTGTCCCTCATCCTGTTCTCGTTTACAAATCAGAGAATGATAGCAGTTTCCGTTTACGCTTTGGCTGGGGTTCTCTGGAGTCTTTCTCGCGCGGCAGCAGATGCCGCGTTACTGACTTTCGTAGAGACAGCGTTCATTGGTCGAGTGCAGGCCCTGACGACATTGATTACGGCCGCCGTCGGTCTTGTCGTCTATAGTGTGCCAACGATATTCGCGGCCTTTAGTGAAGCGCAGCTATACGCCCTTTTCGGCAGCGTAATCGCGGCTGTCGCTACTGGCCTATACCTTTTCAGACCGTCACATCGTCCAAGCTCTTTATCGGAAGAGGAAGTCCGAGAAGAGGACGAGCCCGAAGGTCCAAAACAAGTCCGAAAATTTCCGGTGCGTTGATCATGGACCCCGTGCCGGGCCAACGGTCCAGTCGCGCGAGAACTCACAATCTGATGAAGCCCAAGCTGATCAGATACGGCTTGTGTATCAAGTGAACATGCGCTAGTCGGAAAACATGAGTATTCACACGCCAATCCGCGGAATCGTAGGCCGTCCTCTGTTGAGGACGTGATCCGCCGCTGAACGTCGGCGCCATCCGATCCTCACTTTGTGGATGGATCGGCATTCTCCATCCGCGTTAACGATGGAGAAAATCATGCTTGAAAAAGTTTTCGATCCAAAGAGCGCTGAGCCACGGCTGTACGCCGCTTGGGAAGCTTCGGGCGCCTTCGCGCCGACCAATGAACCGGAAGCAGCGCCGTTTTCGATCATCATGCCGCCACCGAACGTTACCGGTTCTCTGCATATTGGCCATGCGCTGAATAGCACTTTGCAAGACGTATTGATCCGCTTCGAGCGTATGCGTGGCAAAGCAGCGCTCTGGCTACCGGGCACAGACCACGCCGGCATCGCCACGCAAATGGTGGTCGAACGCCAGCTCGCACAGGAGGGGAACATCAACCGCCGCGAGATGGGCCGAGAGGACTTCCTCGCTGAGGTCTGGAAATGGAAAGCCGCCTCCGGCGGCAAGATCGTTGAGCAATTGCGCAGGTTAGGCGCTTCCTGCGACTGGAGCCGGGAGCGCTTCAGTCTCGACCAGGGCCTCTCGCGCGCGGTGCGCAAAGTGTTCGTCACCCTCCATAAGGAAGGCCTGATTTACCGCGACAAACGCCTGGTGAATTGGGACCCTCAGTTCCAGACCGCAATCTCGGACCTGGAGGTCGAGCAGCGTGAGATGGAGGGCCACATCTGGCATCTCGCCTATCCACTGGCGGATGGCTCCGGCGAGATCGTTGTAAGCACAACGCGTCCCGAAACTATGCTAGGTGACGCAGCCGTCGCTGTTCACCCGGATGATGAGCGCCACAAGCATCTCGTGGGAAAAGAGGTCATTCTACCGATCGTCGGCAAGCTGATTCCGATCGTGGCCGACGAACATGCGGATCCCGAGAAGGGCTCCGGAGCGGTGAAGATAACGCCTGCCCACGATTTCGACGATTTTCAGGTGGCCAAGCGCCATAGCCTGCCGATGATCAATATACTAGACGAGTATGCGCGCGTTAACGAAAACGCTCCGCAGGCCTACCGCGGGCTAGATCGCTTTACCGCACGCGCGAAAGTGATCGAGGAGTGTGACGCCCTCGGTCTGCTGCGAGGCACCGAGAAAATCCGCCATGCGGTCCCCCATGGAGACCGCTCGGGCGTGGTGGTCGAGCCTTTTTTGACTGACCAATGGTTCGTGAACACCCAGGTGCTAGCGCAGCCGGCGATCAAGGCGGTTGTTGATGGCGACACAGTGTTCGCTCCTAGGCACTGGGAAAAAACCTACTTCGAATGGATGCGGAACATACAGCCTTGGACCATCTCGCGTCAGCTCTGGTGGGGTCATCGCATTCCGGCTTGGTTCGGCCCGGACGGCACAATCTTCGTCGAGGAGTCCGAAGAGGAAGCCAGGCTTCAGGCCAGCGCGCACTATGGCCGCGACGAGCCGCTCGTTCAGGACGAGGACGTGCTCGACACCTGGTTCTCTTCGGCGCTTTGGCCATTCTCGACGCTCGGTTGGCCCGACAAGACACCCGACCTCAAACGCTTCTATCCTACTCACACTCTCATCACGGGTTTCGACATCATACCCTTCTGGATCGCCCGGATGATGATGCAGGGCCTCCAGCTTACGGGCGAAGTGCCCTTCAAGCGGGTCTTCATCAATGCTCTCGTGCGCGATGCAAGTGGCGCGAAGATGTCGAAGTCGAAGGGAAACGTCATGGACCCCTTAGATCTAGTAGACGAGTTCGGAGCTGACGCCCTGCGCTTCACGCTGACGGCCATGTCTGGAGCTGCACGCGACATCAAACTGTCCCGGCAACGCATTGAAGGCTACCGCAATCTCGCCACCAAGCTCTGGAATGCGACGCGCTTCGCCCAATTGAACAGGTGCGGGCGGGAAACGTTTTCGCCGGAGCTGGCAACGATGCCGCTGAACCGCTGGATTGTTGGCGAGACGGCCCGGACGACGAACGTCGTGACCGGGGCGCTGGTTGAGTGCCGCTTCGGCGAGGCTGCCGACGCCCTCTATCGCTTCATCTGGAATGTCTTCTGCGATTGGTACATTGAGCTGAGCAAGCCGGCACTGAACGGCGCAGACAATGCCGTTCGGGACGAGACGTGCACTGTTACGGCTTGGGTCTTGGACGTCGTCCTCAAGTTGCTGCACCCGATCATGCCATTCCTCACCGAGGAACTTTGGGCCGAGACAGCCCACCTTGGTGCGCCGCGCGACCACCAGGGCTTTATCATGACCGCGACCTGGCCTCAGCTCGCGGAGAGCTTGATCGACCCGGCTGCCGATGCCGAAATCCGACTGATCATTGATGCCATCTCCGAAGGCCGATCGGTGCGCCAGGAGCTGAACATCCCTCCCGCCGCGCGTCCGCTGCTCTTGGTGGTCGAGGCCTCCGAGACGCAACGCGAGGCCCTGACGGCTAATGCGCAACTCATTACCCGGCTGCTGCGCGTCGCCGACGTGCGGTTCGTCAACGCTGTGCCCCCGGGGGCGGTCTTCTATGTAATCGCCGGCGCGACGCTGGCGCTGCCGGTTGCCCAATTCATAGAGCTGACCACAGAGCGCACCCGCCTCACCAAGGAGATCACCAACCTAGGCGCGGAGGCCGGCAAGCTGGCCAAGAAGCTCAGTAACCCGGACTTTATTGCTCGCGCTCCCGAACACGTCGTCGAGGATGCCCGCAACCGTCTTGCTGCAGCCGAGGCTGGCCAGGTCAAGCTGGAAGCAGCCCTCACCCGATTATTGGCCGTCCTGGACTGATCGACGCTGCGGTCGCAGGCGTCGCGGGTTCGATGTCCCTCGGCGGCCGTCCATCGGACACCCCCCACCCCCGCCAGCAGGCAACAATTCGAGCGCTCCCGGTACGGGAGCTTCGCTAAACCGCAATGTGTCGGGAAACTAACACCGTGGGAATCGTGCGACAGCGAAGAGCGGTGGCCCAAATCCTGCTTCCTATGGCTCGCAGACAGCGCCCCAAGACTCGATCAGGATCGCGCCTTGCGTCCAAACTTGAGCTTGCAGCGGCCCCCGACAGGGAACGAGAAACATGGACAGGCCATTCTCAAGAGAGGCGCACATACCGGAGGGCAGGGTCTTAGAAATAACGACCACAACAGGCTGTATTGTCGGATGTAAATACTGTCCGCAACACAAGTTCGCAGAGCGTCAGAGGACAGTTTCCGATGTGAAGTATCTGCCGCTTGAAGGATTTAAACGATGTCTGGCGCGTCTACCGACAGCGGTCGACATTCATTTTTCTGGCTATTCCGAACCATGGCTCAATCGGGATTGTACAGAGATGGTCGAGCAGGCTCACGCGTGTGGCCATGGCATCCGAATCTACACAACGCTTGTGGGAATGAACGAGCGCGATCTACGCCGCTTACAGCCGCTGCGCTTTAAAGCGTTTATAGTCCACGTATTTGATAGCGGCGAGCACATGAATAGCCGCCTTGTCAGGAAACCTTATCTCGATTTATTCCGTCAATTGGTGGACGCAGACATTCCCTCGATACAATTCCTTGCCTTCGGCGAGATCCATCCTGATCTCGTCAAGCTCATCCCGGCCGAGGCGCTGGTTCGCAAGGGATCGCTGATTAGCAGGGGTGGAAGCGTCGACCCTAAGATCGCTGAACCACGAGCGCCGATAGCTGGAGTTCTCACATGTGCTGAAGGAAGGCATTATCGCAATGTTCTTTTGCCAAACGGCGACATCACACTCTGTTGCATGGATTTCGAGAGGCGCCATGTTTTTGGAAATCTTCTACGTGATGACTATAACGAGCTCTTCGAAGGGCAAGATTTTCGGCAGATCGTTGATCGTATGAACGGGGCGAGTGGCTTTCTGCTTTGTAGAATGTGTGAACACGCCAGGCCAAAGTTGCTGGATCACTGGCGCTGATCGCCAACACGTCGCGCTTGCACTGATCGATCAGCCGACCGTATGGTGTGGAGTTGCTTCGCGCTTTGTATATTCGGCCGAAACGCCCGTGACTTGAGCGTGTCGCAAGCGATTGGGCTCTATGCGCTGTGTGTGTCGTGCCGGGCCCGGCCTGCCGGTGGCGCTTTCGCGCGCGTCCTGGTTGGACGACTCCGCCGACGGTGTCACGCGGCCGGCCAAATAGGAGATCACTTCAATCCAATGAGCCTGTATTCAAAAAAGGAGGACGTTCGCGTCACCCCGGCATCACTTCCACGTGGCCTATCAAGCGTGCGCTCTCGAGCGCGATCGCCACTACGATCGCGAAGACGAGAAGTTGTATGGCTGGCCAAGAGCGACGGCTGAAAACCCGCATCCTTCAACCAGCTCAATCGACTTCTCGAGCCGCCGTCGCGATTTGGAATCCGTGCGCCTACTAGCGGACTGGGTAGCCCTTTCGGCTCCCTGCTTGAGACAGGTTCTCTGACTTTCAGCTTTGGAACGTTGAGCAGGTGCTCCGCTTCCCGGCGCCCGCAAGGGCCGACGGCGCTCGCCGCTGCGGTCTCCCCGGCCTTCGGCGCTACGCTTGAGCAGGCCAGGCGATGCCACTCGGCAGCCGCGCCCCTGCGTGCGCCCCCCTCCTTCTGGGGCTCGGCAAGACGTTTCGGCCCCGGAGTCTGGTGCAGACTGTAGTTTAACTAACTATCAGCTGGACCACCTTCCAGGTCGGCACGGCGTCCCTGCGGCGGACGGGGAGAATAGATTGTCCGATTTTTTCGGCCTAGTATCGTATTCTACGACGAGGACGTCATCGACCTTTACCATCGGATCTGCGCGCTGTATCGATAAGTAAGGAAGATGCAGAAACAAAGGAAAAGTAGCCCGGTGATTCAGCCGTGCGACGTCCGATCCTAAAACGTCCCACGAGACTCGTTTTGTTCTCTACAGACATCTGGCGAAGCTATTGTGTTGCATCGCCCTTCTGGCCCGCAGCGAGCATGAACCATACCGGACATCCCAAGCCGCGAACGGCCATATGAACCTTCGGCTCAGGCCGCCGCGCGAGCGGCAGGCGCCTGATCTTCAGCCCCCCCTTTTTCGCCTCGGCGGCGTTCTGATCCGCCCGGACGATGGTGGAATCAACGATCAGATATTCGAAGTCTGGATCATCGGACATCGCCTCGAAGATCCGCCACCCTTGATGCTCCATCGACTGAAGCGCCGGAATACGCTCTTCCGAACGCCTCCGGAAGGTCACGCCAGGGTGAGCCCGTCCGCACGATCCAAAGCACACCTTCCACAAACATCCTGTGTCCCGCCCGGTCGAGCCCTTCTGGTCGGGCCGGCCTATGATCAGCGGCGCCATTCGCTCCCAGGCGGCCTCGCTCAACACCAAATGAAAAGAGAAAAGGGAATCTGCGAGCAGCCGTCTCTTTCTCGTTCTGCAGATCGAGATTCAAACGCGCCCCATTCCAGGTCCCACTTCCTAGCGCGGAGCAACTTTAGGCCAACTCTGGTGTCGCTCGCCGAGAGTCCACAACGCCGCGTCTCCTATAGCCCGCTGACGGTGCGGGCAGTCACTGCACATCACGTGTGTGGTTACATCAGACCGAACATGCCTGAGTCTGCAATCAGACAAACCTGCTAGCTGAAACGACATTCGGGAGCGAATACATCGCGCGATTCCGCTGGTTCGCTTGGCCCAGTTTCTGCATCGAGATACGGCGGAAGCTAGATTTTTGGACGTTAGACATGGAGGCGCTATGCGCATTTGCGGCCTCAAATTGAGCCATGACGGAGCGATTGCTCTTATCGACGGACGGCTTGTCTTTTGCGTGGAGCAAGAGAAGCGGAATAGCAATCTGCGGTCTCAAGCTATCGAAAACCTTGATGCCGTTATCTCTACCTTGGCAGAGCACGGGCTGAATTTGCGCGATGTTGATCAGTTCGTGATCGACGGCGGCGCGGACGGCCAGTCCCGGGTGTTCAGTGGTACTGAGTCAGTCATTCTCAAATGTGGACCGTATGTGGAACCTCATGCGGAAGGGCTTCTCAATTCGTACGACGGCTCTGGTCTGATTCTCGAACGCAAAGCATTTCCCTATAGAAGCTATTCACATGTCTCGGCCATGTGGCCTCCGCATCACGCCGAATGTGCAAGTATGTCAGAGACACCTGGAGGCCAGCACCGCGGTTGCGACGGCGCTCACCCCCGCGATCGGCACGAGCGTCCGGCCGAACTGGCGAAGAAGATGCTCATCTCGAGCAAAACAATCCGGGAGGTGCTCGACGACCAGTCGATCTTTCCCCGGACTTGATCGCCCAAACGACTGATCCGCATCGTCTTACAAGGCCGACGCGAACGCGAGCGGCACCATAGATCGCGATCACTGACGCAAAGAGAATTACGGGGTGACGAATGCTGATCGTCGTCCTGCAGAATTTGTCACTCGAAGGAGCATGTATGAAATCCAGAGCAGCCGTCGCCTGGGAAGCCAAGAAGCCGCTGTCGATAGAATCGATCGAAATCGGCGGTCCGCGACAGGGAGAGGTGCTTGTCGAGATCAAGGCGACGGGCGTTTGTCATACCGACGCCTACACGCTGTCGGGTCTGGACTCGGAAGGTAAATTTCCGGTGATCCTCGGCCACGAGGGCGCGGGAATCGTGCGCGAGATTGGCGAAGGTGTAACCTCGCTGAGGCCAGGCGATCACGTCATTCCGCTCTACATGCCGGAATGCCGGCAGTGCAAGACCTGCCTGTCGCAGCGCTCCAACCTGTGCACTTCGATACGCGCTACCCAGGGCCAAGGTCTAATGCCGGACAAGACGACCCGCTTCTCCTGCGACGGACGTGAAGTCTTCCACTACATGGGCTGCTCGACCTTCTCAAATTTCACGGTGTTGCCGGAAATCGCTCTGGCGAAGGTCCGCGAAGACGCTCCCTTCGACAAGATCTGCTACATCGGATGCGGCGTTACGACCGGAATCGGTGCGGTGATCTACACAGCGAAGGTGCGTCCGGGATCGAACGTAGTGGTCTTTGGCCTCGGCGGCATCGGTTTAAACGTCATTCAAGGCGCGCGAATGGTGGGCGCCGACAGGATCGTTGGCGTCGATATCAACCGAGCGAAGGTCGAAATGGCTAAGAAGTTCGGTATGACGGATTTCATCAGTCCGTCCGAAGTCGGACATGACAAGGTCGTGCAGGCGATCCTAGACTTGACGGACGGGGGCGCCGACTATTCCTTCGATGCCACGGGCAACGTGAACGTCATGCGACAAGCGCTCGAATGTTGTCATCGCGGTTGGGGTGAATCGATCATCATCGGTGTCGCGGAGGCCGGCAGGGAAATATCGACCAGGCCGTTGCAGCTTGTCACCGGTCGTGTGTGGAAGGGCACCGCCTTCGGCGGAGCGCGCGGTCGCACGGACGTGCCGCGGATCGTGGACTGGTACATGGAAGGCAAGATCAAGATTGACGATCTGATCACCCATACGATGCCTCTCGACGAGATAAACACAGCCTTCGATCTCATGCATGGGGGCAAATCCATTCGATCTGTCATTGTCTATTGATCGCGACCATTGCGCTTTACGAGGAGGGAAGTATGACGAAAAGACTGTTGCATCGGACGAGTCATGACGCTGACTTTCGCGGAGGAAGCTCCTCATTCGCGGGAGGTATACTCGCCTGCCATTGAGACCTTGCCCCCTGGACTTACTCCAGATTGACGTTCGCTCTGGCGCATATGAGGACCAGAGCATGAAGCGCAGGCGCCATTTCTGAAGAGATGGGGTATTCGGTCCCGGTCGCCTGACCTATTTGCCGTGCGGCCGGCCTCAGATCAACACGTTGTTGAGCACCACGCGAAAGCGCTCCGCTGCACGATAATGGATATCGGTAAGGTCGCGCATGCAGGCAGCGAAGTCCTCTGCGACCCGGCGCTCGGTGACCTTCACTCTGCGCCAGGGGCGACTTACATCGACGAAGACAAACAGATTGGCGGTACCGTTGCGTCGGTACTCGCAGTCGTAGCGCTCGAGCTGCCACGGCTTCGCCGGGGCGAACCTCGCCGATCGGCTGGATCGGGCTCTCGTCAAAGCAGACCACCGGGTGCTTCGGATCGGGTGCCTCGGCATAGAGATCGAGAACGTCCTCCATGCGGGCGACGTAATCGCCGTCAACCTGGGGAATACACCACATGTCCGTGCGCCACGGCTTTAGATCGTTCTCTGGCGGCGCACCGTCTCGCGCGACAGGCTCCCGTGCGCGGTCGATGAGACCATTGTTCCCGCCAACAGCTCCAGCGTCCAACGCGCGCGCCCTGCGGGCGGGCTCGAGCAGGCGGTCGCCACCAGCAGGGCTTCCTCCTTGCCAATGAGCTTGCGCTCCGCTCCGAGGCGCAGTTCTTCGCTCAGCGCGCGCTCCAGGTTGCCTTCGACAAACCGCCGCTTGATCCGGTAGACCGTCGAGCCGCCAACCCCGACGCTTGCAGCGATGTCCTCGTCGTTGAGGCGGCGTCGGCAGCCAGCAGGATCTGGGGTCGCTTGAGCTTGCGCGCCGCCTGCCTGCCGCCGCTCATGAGGTGCATGAGTTCTGCGCGCTCGCTTTGGCTCAATTCGACCCGATAGCGTACGTTCATCCGTGCCTCCTCCTGTTGAGGCGCGGATCACCAATTGAACCGCATGGCCGGCGCGAGCCGCTCGGGAAACACCTTCACCGCCAAGCACGGCCAATATCCACCTGTACACGCGGCTACACCGCCGTCCCCGGCCGAGACCGACATGCAGGAATACTTCCACGTCAGCCCGCCATCGGTTCATCAGATGGTGCTGACGCTCGAACGAGCAGGATTCATCCGAAGGCCGCCGAGGACACCCCGCAGCTCGAACTGCTCGTTGATCCCAACCAACTGCCGGACCTATTCTGATCCAGCGCTCAGCCGGTCAAATTCACCGTGCAGAGGTACCAGTTGTGCGAGTATCTTATCGAGATCGCCCATCTTATTATCTTCAAAGATAGGCCCGTCCGACGCAAGTAGCCTTTGCGCTTGTGAGCAATGGGTACAACACGACCTAAAGAATTCACCGGTTAAGTGAGAGAGAGATGCCTCCAAGCGTTTTGAGATTGTCGAATTCATAGCCGACGCGGATAGTCGGCTCGGGTCGAACCAGTCAGATGCGACGAGAAACCCCCAACCTCGCAAGAATGACGGAATCAACGCGCTGTAAGTATGAACTTGCTCAAAGACGCTCTTGAGCGTTCGCGCCAGCATTGCATGAGCGCGGCCGTCAGCAAAAGAAAACCTCAGCGCCTGAACGGCAACAACGCCGTCAGGCCTCAGCCGCCTTTTGATACGCAGATAAAATTCCCGAGTGTAGAGAGCCAGCGCCGGGCTGTCGGAAACGAGATCGCTCAAATCGATGACAATGACATCATAAAGATCTTGGTCGTTTACGATGAACTCTCTACCATCCGAGAAAACGAGCCTGCATCGGGGATCATCGAAGGCTCCTCGATGCCAGTCTTTCAGATATTTCCGGCACACATTAATCAGTTCGCTGTCGAGATCAACCATCGTTGCCGTCTCGACCGACTTATGGCGTAGCGCCTGCCAAATGGTCGCTCCTTCTCCCCCGCCGATAACCAGTACATTCCTAGGTGCTGGATGAGCGAGCATCGCGGGTTGGACCAAGAGTTCGTGATACAGTTCCTGATCCAAAGCAGCGCTTTGGATCATGCCATCCAAGAAAAGAGTAACGCCATAATTCGCGGTCTCCGCAACGCATACAGTTTGAAAAGGCGTATGGCCGAAATGAATGATGCGGCGCAGACAATAGCTGTATCTATCGAAGAGATCGCTGTCTTCCGAGAACGCAAGATAAGTCGGATGTTGATTGCGTTGCCTTGACACCACGGGTTTGCGCGTATGCGAAGAAGAATTCTCACTCATCATTCGATGACCTTACGCTTGAAGATCAATGGAGTTTTGCAGTGCGGACGACAAATCCAGATGCGGTGACTTGACGAGATCGGCGCGAAACTATGTCTGTCTGTCAAGACTATGAGGGTGAGCGGCAGTAGCCCGATGCGAGAGATCCGGCGGGCCGAACTGATCGGCTCCCTTGGTGCGTTGTGCCCTACTGTCGACGGGTCATGACCACCAATCGCATGCCCCTCCCGCGACCACGTCTGGCTGCGGCGCACCCTTATGGGCTTTGGTCGTAAGTTCCACTTGCCTGACCGCTACCTCTTCTCACACTGCGGACGTCAGATCGTCTAGGCTGGAAAGCCTCGATCAAAACCGCGACTGCACTTTTTGCATCACCGCTGCCACAGACAAAAACATCAGCAGCCACGTAGCCGCTCTCAGGCCAAGTATGTAAGGTCATGTGCGATTCGGCCAGCAACGCTACTGCCGAAACGCCGTGACTTGGGACGAACCTATGCACATGAAGGTGGATCAGCGTCGCTTTCGCTGCGCGAACGGCTTTTCGGATTGCGTCTTCCGCGATGGACGGATCGTAAAGGTGGTTCGCTTCCCAAAGGTCAAGCAGGATATGAGATCCACCAATAGAGTTTACCGGTCCAGCATCAATCGCTCCGTCATCGGTCATTTTGCATTCTCAACTGAATTTTCGATCCGATAGTCCTTTTGAAGGCGCGGGGCAATTGCCAACGGAAGACGAGGCGACACGATCGCAGGGGCGAAACAAGTTGAGCGAATGGGGCAATCATTGAGAGAGGTGTGACGCAGCGCGGTGAAATCAAACCGCATCGATTCTTCTCCCCTCCCGGCCGCGCTTTGCGCGCACGACATGTGCCTTCCGAAACAGCTCAACTTAGCTGATAGGTGAAGAGCAAGAGAACTATCAACTCTGGTAGTATGGCCGTGCCTAAGTCCGACTGGCGCAGCAACGCTCGCGCAGCCGCCGGGCGCTTACAGAAAGGCAATCAGTTTCCGACGAGCACATCCAAATGGATTGTTGCGAGCCCGTTTTTGGCGGTGCGAAGTTGTCCTCTATGGTCCGGCGATGGCCTTCCACCGACACCGGCTTCTGCATGAACGTGCCCCTCGAGATCTGCGATGAACGGCATCATCACTGATGCGAGGGTTGGTTCAATACTCTCATGTTCGGCAATTTGGAAAAACTTGGGGCGCTGACGACAGGATCTGCATTACGCGGTAAAGGTCCTCTTCCTTCACAGCCCAATGCTTGCGCTGCGATTCAAATTCGTGGAGCATGTCAAGCGCCGTACGATTGAGGTAGATCGTGCTGTTTTGGAGCGGAGACACCTCGGCATGGAGTGGCATTCAAATGAAACTCCCCGCGGTCCGTTAAGCTGACCAACATGCGCAATCTCGTCCGGCACTTCTTCCTGTGATCAAGCAACCAAGAGGGAGCCAGCCTACCAATTCCGGCAGGTTGTTAGCAGCGAGAGCGAAGCGTAGATGCTGGCCTGGAGATAGCGCATGTTCTACGTTTACAAGTACGCGCGCATGCCTGGCCGGGTAAATGGACCTTTGCGTTGCAGCACTCGAAGTTGGAAGACCCGAAGTGGCAGCGCGGAGGCTTTGCCCACAAGGCATTGACATATGCACGGAACCAACCACCAAACCGCGACATGGCTCCCTCGGCTCCGTGCAGGGGCTTGATTGCTCCGCAATGATCGTGCGGCAGAAACTCAAGTAGAAGCGGATAAGGGATGGAGACTCACCAGCCCATTGCCCATCCTTGACATGCTTCGCTGGGTCGAAGTGTACGCGCCAGCCTCAAGCATGAGACAGTCACTTGCTTGATATTCGCTTCAGTCGCGACAATGCGACGCCGAGCCGCCTGATCACGAGCGGAACATGATCGCAGCATTAAACGGCGCTGCCGAACGAACAGTAGGTGCAACTTGCCCAAGATGACAGAAAGCCGACCTCATCGCGATGGAAGCGACTGTGTCCTCGCGTGCGCGATCCGACGAGCGTAATTGACTTTTATCGCGAAGATTGTCGGGACAGTGCGACTGATTACATCCCTGCAAGGATGGCGGCCCTTTCGGCGTGCGGCCGTCGCGTCTCGACGAGCAAGCAAGCAAACGGGTGATCTGGATCTGTCCAATGAGGATTTTCGTGTGAACGCCGATCAACTTTCTGTGGCCACGTTCGCAACATCACCGGGGCAGGACGCCGCGCCGAGTTTGGAATTTCGTGCTCTGATGCTGGGCGACCGCATCAATGCGGCGGGCCTGGAGATCGGAACGATGGTGTCGTCGACGCCGGCCGCGTTCCGGGTCCATGCCGGGCTCGCCGTGATCTTCCGCTACGGCATCGTGGTGCTGATCGGCCTCTCGCCCTCCGAAGAGAAGGTTCTGGTCGACACCTTGAAGCCGCGCGTGATCGGCGAATTCAGTCCCTACGAGGAAGAGACCGCGCAGGCGCAGCTCTGCAACGATGACGCCTCCGAGACTATCCAGCCTGGCGGGCCAATCTGCATCGCCAAATTCTCCGACGACCGGCTGCTCCTAATCGCGGACGCGATCGCCAAGAGCACCGCGCTTGCCCGCGACGAGCGCCGTGTCGGCGCTGTGTTCGACGTCATCGAGCCCTTTGCGCGAGAGCTCGCCCAGCGCGGCCGCACGCCGCGCCGACGCAAGGGAATCCTGCAACTGATTGGTAACGTGCTGTTGGTGCAGCAGCGCGTCGCTGGCCGTGTCGCCGTCGCGGAAAAGCCTGACGTGCTCGGGGAGAGGCCCGGGCTCGACCGTCTCTATTCGCGTCTGGAGGACGAATATGAACTGCTTGAGCGTCTCGACACGCTCGAGCGCAAGCTCAAGGCAATCTCCGAGACTGGGAATGCGCTAACGGATATTATCGACACGCAACGCTCTTTTCGCCTGGAGGTCGCCATTGTCGTGCTCATCCTGATCGAGGTCGTGATCGGCTGCGTCGAGATTCTCATTGGAACTCACTAGCGATTACGTTCGCTCAATCGCGAAGTCCTCAGCGTCTACGAGCATTTCCGATATAGCATCGGTGGCCAGAGTTCCCCCCAAGCCGTTCAGTTGGCTCGACGTTTGCGAGACGTGTCCGCGCTCCGGGACGCCTTTCCTCCCATTTCGCTGGGGCAGCAAGCTGTCCAAACGCATCGGCGGCAAAAAAAGCCAAGGTTGCCAGATGCAAGTCCAGTCAGCACAGCAAGAGACTAGCATTACAGTTGTCTTTGCGCGCGTTGGCCTGATGAGCCCTGCGCCAGGACGACCACGCGAGGATGTGAGCGTGCGGGATACGTCGCTGGGCTAGCTTAAGGGCGATGCGCCGGATTTCCTGGATCGACCAGCGGATCAAGAACGATGCTTCGGTCGAGGCCGCGGTCGCTTTTTTTGAGACAATGGCCCGGTGTTGGCCCGGTGACGGATGACGGCCATCATGGCGAAGGCAAGCATGACGAGTGAGACATGGCGATGCCAGCCATGCCAGGAGCGAGTTTCGTTGTGGTCAAGACCGAGCTCGTTCTTGGCGGTTTCGAAGCTGTCCTCGATGGCCCAGCGATGGCCTTCCACCGACACCAGCTTCTGGATGGACGTGCCTTTGGGGCACCATGTGGAGAAAAAGGCCAAGCTGCCGTCGGCGATATTGCGGCGGATCAGAAGACCCCGCGTCCATTCCCCGGCAAGGTCGTCGTTGTATTCACTGGCTTCGAGATCGGCCAATTCGAGATAGGCCCAGTCGTGCCAGCGCGGACCTTTGGTCCCTCCGCCGGACGACAGGCGGCGCCAGGCCTTGGGAAGGTTTTGCGCGATCGTGGCGGCGGTGCCGGCGACAGGCTGCTGCTTGCCCCAGGACCGGAACACATGATTGGAAGCAACACCCAGAACATAACCTTTGCCCGCCTTGCGCAGCTGAGTTTCGATCTCTCCGGTGCCATACACGCTGTCCGCCGCCACGAACGAGAACGGCACCTTTGCGACAATCGCGCGAGTGATCATTTGCCGCGCGATCTTGGGCTTCGTCGCAAAGCTCACATCGCTCGGGACATGCGCTGCCTTCAGGCGAGCCGGTTCGTCTGTCCATTCCTGTGGCAGGTAGAGCGCCCGGTCGATGAAGGCATGGCCATGCCGCGACACATAGCAGGCGAACACTCCGATCTGGCAGACCGTATGTTCGTTGTCCGAGAGGTGGCTCGTCCGCAGTATGCGATGAGCGAGGGTTGCGCCGGGTGGGCCGGCGCCGAGCCTCTCACATAGGAGAACGAGCCGTGCGGCAGGATAGCAAAATCTACGTGGGACTGGAACGAAGCTGAAGATCTCGGTAGCCGTAGCCGAGGCGGGGCGCGATGGCGACGTGCGCTTCATCGGCGAGATCGACAGTGCGCCTGATGCGGTGGAGCGATTGATAACGAAGCTCGCCAAAAGGCACCGGGGCCTTGCCTTTTGCTACGAAGCCGGCCCCACCGGCTACGGTCTCCATCGTCAGATCACACGGCTTGGTCACGACTGCATCGTGGTTGCACCATCACTGATCCCGAAGCGGCCTGGAGAACGGGTCAAGACCAACCGCCGTGATGCGCTGACCCTGGCCAAGCTGCATCGTGCAGGAGAGCTGACCGCGGTCTGGGTACCGGATCCGGAGCACGAGGCGGTGCGAGAACTGGTACGAGCCCGGGAAGCCGCGATGGAAGATCTGCGGCGGGCCCGTCAACACTTGCAGTCCTTCCTGCTCCGTCACGGCCGGGTCTTCACCGGCCGTCAAGCGTGGACCAAGGCGCATACACGATGGCTGTGCGAGCAACGCTTCGAGCATCCGGCGCAGTATCTCGTGCTGGCTGAGTATCGCCAAGCGATCGAGGCCGCCGAGATCCGTCTCAAGCGTCTGGACGAACAGGTTGCCGAGGCGGTGAGTTCATGGTCCATAGCTCCAGTGATCGCCGCCTACCAAGCGTTACGCGGCGTCGCCTTCCTGACCGCGGTCACCTTCGTCACCGAAATCGGCGACGTGCGCCGCTTCGACAGCCCGCGTCAACTGATGGCGTATCTTGGCCTGGTGCCCTGCGAAAACTCCACGGGAGAACGCATCCGGCGCGGCAGCATCACCAAAGCTGGTAATGGCCGGGCGCGCCGCGTGCTCATTGAGGGCGCCTGGACCTACCGCTTCCCCGCCCGGATGAGCCGCCTACTGCAGGAGCGGCAGGCCGGCCTGACGAAAGCGGTGTGCGACATCGCCTGGAAAGCCCAAGTCAGACTCTGCGCTCGCTATCGCAAGCTGATGGCACGCGGCAAACGCCAGGCAGTCGTCACCGTGGCCATCGCCCGGGAAATGGCCGCCTTCCTTTGGGCAATCGGCCAAGAGGCGGAGCCGCACAGCGCAACTTGATCGCTTGTCGAATTAGCTACGCTTCCTTCCACCTCAACACAGGAGAACTCTCAGGAGCGACATCATTGTTGCGCATCGCTGGGGGCAGAGCCCCGGTTGGGGAACTCTCGCACCAATTGTGTGGCCGACATTGTCGATGCCCGCTGGCAGATCGAGGCAGCCCCGGACGAACAAACGGAAATGCGGTATCCAACCCGCGTATCAGAGTCTACAAACCGTCGTCTCAGCGGCTAGAGGTGGGTACGGAAGATTCCTAATGTTGACCCGCTAATAGATGCCGATGAAAGGCCAAGATGCCGGAAAATTCCGACGATTAGCTCGTTGCCGTTTGCGCCGCTTATTCAAACTCCCGTGCAAACGCAGCTTCGATAGAATGAATTCGTCGGGAGATCGACGAGAGCAATTGATCTTTAGTCAAACGGAATGACGCGATGAAAGAAGCGGTTGATGGTCGCTTATTGGCAGCAATTGATCGGCTAACGAATTCCTCCAACGAGGTCGCCAATTCTTTGTCGACAATCCCTAGCAAGCAGGACATTGCAAATGAACACCTGCGCAAACTTGTAACCGCTGCGGAAATGTACGGGCTACCCAGAACAACCCATAGTTTGTTTCGTACTTTGTCTGCGATTGCGCAGGAACAAGCCTTTGAGATAATCCGCACAGAAATGGCGGACGCTATTTTCTTTGCCGATCGCGATGAGTTCAGGTTTGATGCCTTGTCAAAAGCGGGTACGGGTGTTGCCCTCGAGTTCGGCGTCTATAGCGGTTACACTATCAGCACCATGGCCGAGCGATTTCCAGAGCGGAAGTTCTATGGCTTCGATAGTTTTAATGGCCTCCCGGAGCGAAAAAGTAGTGTTAGGGATTTTAGAAGCGGTCGGGCTGAATTTTGGGCTGCCCGAATGAGCGATCACAACGCTGGCTGGATTACGAGAAGATCATTATTTCGTCTGGTGAAGCAGAACGGTAGCTGCCTCGAAAAAGTAGGTGCGGAGAAGACGGTCACCCCATCGGGATATCTTGCCATTGATGTCGGTCTCGCCAGACTGGCTGCCCGGCGGGCTGAGACCCAGATAGGCGCCGACGCTGGATGCCGATCGAAATCGCGATGGACGATCGATCGCATGACGGAACCTCAAGGCAGTCACACCGCCGACGCCCGGCCGAGGGTGGTCGTAGCATGCTTGACGAGAAGGGCAGAAACCGGAAGCATGTGGGCATGGCCTTTCAAAGCTTCAATTTGTTTCCGCTTCGGACAGGGCTCCAGAATGTCATGATGGGGCGCGTGTCGGTTCAGCGCCGAGACAGGGCTGAGGCGCGGCAGCAGGCGCTGGCGTTGCTCGAGAAGGTCGACATGGCCGAAAAGTGCTGACCAATATCCCGCCCGCCTCTCCGGTAGCCAACTGCAGCGCATGGCAATCGCCCGCGCGCTCGCGATGCGACCCGCCGTTACACTCTTTGACGAGGCGACATCGGCTCTCGACCCAGAACTCGTGGGTGAAGTGCTCCGCGTCATGAGAGAAGTGGCCAAACAAGGCACGACGATGATCGTATTCGCACACGAGATGGGCTTCGCCCGTGGCCATTGCGGCATTCGTCAGCGAGATGCGCCAAGGCGCGCCTTAGCTAGCTTGATGTCTGCTGTCGGACTTGTAGCACTCGGCGTCGCACTCGCGTAGTGTCACGAGGATGTTTGGAGCAATACGCTGCTACACCGAACTCCCGCCTACGCGAACTTTGCCCGTCTAAGCGGATCACTCCCCATAAATGATGAGCCAAAAGGGAGTTTGTTCGTTCGACCGAATGGCTCGCGGGCAGTGCGTGTTTCGGATCTATTTGCAACCTAACATCACCTGTGATACCGCAATGAAGCTATTACGACTTTAAGTTACTTTTTGATGGATTTTGGAGGCACGGATGTCATTCGCCGCGCTGGATATCCCGCAAAAATCGATCAGGCCGAGCCGGTGTATGACCGCGAATGGCGTCACGGCCCTCCTATCGATTTTCGCGCTTTCAGCAACCGATGCTTTGGGCGAGGAATGTGGCTGCCGCTTCCAAAAGGCTCGGTCCGAATCCACAGTCGGGACCTGCGCGGTCCGGGAGGACATGGCGCGCGATTGCGACCTGGTCTGGGGAGCGCCGGCCGGTTCTAAGGAAGCCAATGCCGGGCCTTCGGACAACGACGCCATCTTCTCGGATCTGACCAAGGCCGCCAATGCCGGCCGTTCGCCAGACGCCGACAAATTCGCTCCCGGCGCGTCAGGGATGTCAGACCCTGGTTTCTGGAACCAATTCAGAAATGAGGTGCGCCGGCGCTCTCAGATTCCGGATGGCGCGAAAGCCAGCACGTTCGATCACGCGTTGGCTTTTTTGGCCAACCAAGGCGCTACATCTGATTTCCGGCAGTATACGCTCGCCGCCATCATCTTCACCACGGCCACCAACTTAAGCCAAGGCCGGATCGATCCAGAGCTTCGTCTTGCGATCGTTACTGCCATGATGAGCAACCGGGATAAGCTGACAGCTTTTGCGAGTGGCGGGTCCGAGCCCAGTCAGTTCACCATGCCTTTGACGGTCAAGTCGCCGGTAGCTCCATCCAACCAGGTGACGCTGAACGGACAAGTGACGCGAGGTTGCTTCGACATCTGGACCGAGGTGCCGACCGTCGGATCGCTGGTCAAGGCGCCCTGGGCCTCCGTTAAAGGAGGCCGATGCTAATGAGGATCGTCTGGCTAGCCGTACTGCTTGTTCTGGCAAGCATTTCTCTCGCGAGCGCGCAAAGCGTCCGCGTTATTGAGTGGAGCCGCGGCCGCTCTCCAATCGCGGTTCTCTTCCTTCATGGCCTGGGCGGCTGCGCGGTGCCTTCAGGAAAGACCGCGAGGGAATCTTGCGCCGATGGCGCGATCGACAGCTTCCGCAATCCCCAGAGCTCCAAGAGCTGGCCGGAAATGATTGCGTCGGACGATTATCGTTTGGCGGCGGCGGCTCTCCGAGATATATTGCCGGCTCCTCTCCGCCTTGAAGATTTGGGCGTCTGGGGCGTCGACTACAGCCGATTGACGACGTCGGGCTGCGCCACATTCAGCGTGCCAGAGGCCGCGAGGCTGATCCGCGGACAAATCGAAGCGAGCAGGCTTTTCGAACGCTACGAGCAGGTCATCATCGTTGCCCATAGCATGGGCGGCCTGATTGCCAAGAACATGCTTTTGTCGTGGCAAAATTCCAACGATCCCGACGGAATGTTGGCCCGCACGATCGGCGTGCTGCTGCTCGGCGTCCCCTCTCAGGGGAGTGATATCGCGCCAGCGCCAGGCGTTTTGCGGTATGTGCTCGAAACTCTCGGCGTCGATAAACTCGCAAACGCTTGCGGCCGCCAGGTCAAGGACTTGTTTGCCGCGGATGAAAACACTTATCTTCGCGACCTTGAGCGACGGTGGGAGCAGCTTCTCAGCGCACGCCGGTCAGCCTCCCATTCGCAAGCCCCGCTGGTTTATTGCGCGTACGAGACAATGCCGGAGCCGATTGCGACGAAGTACATAAGCGCTACCGTCGTCAAACAACTGTACGCCCAGACGCAATGCAGCGACGAGCAATTTGCCATTCCAACCTACCATACGATGCTTCCAAAACCGCTGAACATGGAAGACGACGTGCATCGTGCCTGGTTCGCCCGCCGTTTGGACGATCTGTTCCGTCAGTGGACTCAGTGGGACTTCGTCCGTTTCGACTTCCTCGCGAATGACACACTCGAAACCTTCGCCCGAGCTGTGAATCGCAATCAAAGCGCGTTTGTACTCGATGTCGCCGACGTCAAGGATGTCAAAGTCGCCGCTGGCAAATTCACGGCGCCGGACAACTTCGCTTTGGCGACGAAAGTTGCGAATGTGAATGCGCTTTGTCTGAATCAGGAATGGCCTGATGGCAAACCGGGCCGCGTGTGGATGCGGCCTATGGGAAAGTGCTGACGCGCGGCGTGTTCGTACGCAATGTGCCCACGGATAAGCCGTCCAATGCCATCTCGGCCGTGAATTTTCATCGCGCATCAAAGGAAGCCAGCGGATCTAGAATCGCTAGATCGCGGGCATTCGTTCAGCAGCGTCACGTGGAGAAAGGAAGGCACCTGACAGACGCCTCCCCTCGTTAGCCTAGATTACGTAAGTAAGGAGAATATACAGAAGCAAAGGAAAAGTCGCCCGGTAATCCAGCCGTGCCACGTCCCATCCTAAAACGTCGCACGAAATTCGTTTTGTTCTCAACAGACATTTGGCGAAGCTACTGGAAACCAAAGATTTCCCCTTGGTAGGCGCACCAGGGCTCGAACGTGGGACCCGCTGATTAAGAGATAGCGACGGTCGAGAACAATCAATGACTTACTGGTCGCACCGGTCCGACTGGAAGTGGACATTCGTCGCACGATCATAGCGATTGACTGCCTGCCGGGTATTCGCGCGAGCAAAGGGGCTCTCACCGAGCCGAGTGCGCGCGTCAGAAACCTGACGCGCGACTGCTGCTACTCGACGTCAATCCCAGCTCAGTGCACCGCCGTTCTGGTATTCGATGACGCGGGTCTCGAAGAAGTTCTTCTCCTTTTTTAGGTCCATCGCCTCCGACATCCACGGGAACGGGTTCTCGACCTCGGCGAAGACGGACACAAGTCCAATCTGCGCGCAGCGTCGGTTCGCGATGAAGTGCATGTATTGTTCGCACAACGCAGCGTTCAGGCCGAGGAAACCGCGGGGCATCGTATCGCGACCATAGGCAGCCTCGAGCTCGGCTGCCTCCCGGATCATGCCGCGGACCTCCTCCTGAAACTCTGGCGTCCACAAATGCGGATTCTCGATCTTGATCTGGTTGATCACGTCGATGCCAAAGTTCAGGTGAATGCTCTCATCGCGCAGAATGTACTGATACTGCTCGGCGATGCCGACCATCTTGTTGCGTCGGCCGAGCGACAAGATCTGCGCGAAGCCGGTGTAGAACCACATTCCTTCAAACACGACGTAGAAGGCAACCAGGTCGCGCAGGAAGGCTCGGCCATGGTCTGGCGTTCCCGTCTGGAACAAAGGGTCGTTCAGATGCTGTGTATGCTTGAGCGCCCAGGCCGCCTTGTCGGTGATCGAGGGCACCTCGCGGTACATGTTGAACAGCTCGCCCTCGTCCAGGCCAAGGCTCTCGACGATGTACTGGAAGGTGTGGGTATGGACCGCCTCCTCGAAGGCCTGCCGCAACAGATACTGCCGGCATTCCGGATTGGTGAGATGACGGTAGATCGCCAGCACGATGTTGTTGGCAACGAGCGATTCCGATGCGGCGAAGAAGCCGAGGTTGCGCTTAATCGCGCGCCGTTCGTCCTCCGTCAGGCCGTCCCGCGACTTCCACAGCGCGATATCGGCCTGCATCGAGACCTCGGTCGGCATCCAGTGATTGTTGCAGCCGGAGAGATATTTCTCCCAGGCCCATTTGTACTTCAGCGGCAAGAGCTGGTTGACGTCGGCGCGGCAGTTGATCATCCGCTTCTCGTCGACCGAAACGCGGCCGCCGGTGCGATCGATCGCGCCCAGACCGGTCCCATCTGCCGGCTCGAGCTTGAGCTGGGTCTGTGGGCGGAGTGCGGCGGTGAGGCTTGAAGCGACCGGAGCGGCCGCCGTGGTTTCGGTATCGGACCAATTGAGCATCGTCATCTCCTTACTGACACACTTCACATTCGGGATCTTCGATCCGGCAGGCCTTGATACCATCGAGGTCCAGGGCTGCCGCGGCTGGCATTATGATTGGGGCATGCGAGGCCGCAGCCGATACGCAGACCGCGTTGAGTTTGCCATCGGTGCCCTTCAGGGTCGATTTTTCGACGTGCGTGGCGCTGCGGGAGCGCAGATAATAGGTGGTCTTCAAACCACGCCGCCAGGCGAGGCGATAGAGCGCATCGAGCTTCTTGCCGGAGGGATTGGCGATGTAGAGGTTGAGCGACTGCGACTGGTCGATCCATTTCTGCCGCAGTGCGGCAGCCTCGATCAGCCAGGCGCTATCGATCTCGAAGGCCGTCGCGTAGAGCGCCTTCAGATCCTCCGGGACGCGATCGATCTGGCCGACGCTACCGTCGAAATATTTGAGGTCGGACACCATCACCTCGTCCCAAAGCCCCCTCGCCTTGAGGTCGCGGACCAGGAACTCGTTCACGACCGTGAAGTCGCCGGACATGTTCGACTTGACGAACAGGTTCTGGTAGTTCGGCTCGATCGACTGCGACACGCCGCAGATGTTGGAGATCGTCGCTGTCGGCGCGATCGCCATGACGTTCGAATTGCGCATGCCGCCTGCCACTATCTTCTTGCGGAGGCGATCCCAGTCCAGCGTCGAGGAGCGATCGACCTCGAGCCCGCCGCGCGAGTCGGCAACGAACTGGATAGAGTCGAGCGGCAAAATGCCCTTCGACCACAGCGAGCCCTCGAAGCTCGGATAGCGGCCGCGCTCGGTGGCGAGATCGGAGGATGCCTCGATGGCGTGGAAGGAGATCGCTTCCATGCTGATGTCGGCGAAAGCGACCGCCGCTTCGGACGCGATCGGGATACGCTGGACCTGAAGTGCCTCCTGGAAGCCCATCAGGCCGAGCCCGACCGGCCGATGGCGCATGTTGGAGCGGTGCGCCTCAGGGATGGTGTAGAAATTGATGTCGATGACGTTGTCGAGCATACGCACCGCTGTCGTCACCGTCCGCTTCAGCTTGGCCTGGTCGATACCGTTAGCTCCGACATGGGCGAGCATGTTGACGGAGCCGAGATTGCAGACCGCGACCTCGTCGGCAGAGGTGTTCAGCGTGATCTCGGTGCAGAGGTTCGAGGAATGGATCACACCCATGTGGCGCTGCGGCGAGCGCAGGTTGCAGGGGTCCTTGAAGGTAATCCAGGGATGGCCGGTCTCGAACAGCATGGTCAGCATGCGGCGCCAGAGGTCGGTCGCACGCACGGTCTTGAACACACGCATGCCACCGGCCTTCGCCTTGGCTTCATAGGCCTCATAGGCCGCCTTGAAGGACGTCCCATACAGTTCGTGCAAATCGGGCGTCTCGTCCGGCGAGAACAGCGTCCACTCGTCGTCGGCGTCAACGCGCTGCATGAACAGGTCCGGCACCCAGTTGGCGGTGTTCATGTCGTGGGTGCGGCGGCGGTCATCGCCAGTGTTCTTGCGCAGATCGAGGAATTCCTCGATGTCGACGTGCCAGGTCTCTAGATAGGCGCAGACCGCGCCCTTGCGCTTGCCGCCCTGGTTGACGGCGATCGCGGTGTCGTTGGCCACCTTCAGGAACGGGATGATGCCCTGGCTTTCGCCGTTGGTGCCCTTGATGTGGGCTCCGAGGCCGCGCACCGGCGTCCAATCGTTGCCGAGGCCGCCGGAGTACTTTGCGAGCAGCGCATTGTCCTTGATCGACTTGAAGATGCCATCGAGGTCGTCCGATACGGTGGTGAGGAAGCAGGACGACAGCTGCGGGCGCAGCGTGCCGGAATTGAACAGCGTCGGCGTCGAGGCCATGAAGTCGAACGACGACAAGAGATCGTAGAACTCGATCGCCTTGGCTTCGCGGTCGATCTCTCGAATTGCCAGGCCCATCGCTACGCGCATGAAGAAGGCCTGCGGCAGCTCGATCCGCTTGCCTTGCTGATGCAGGAAATAGCGGTCGTACAGCGTCTGAAGGCCGAGGAACTGGAAGTTCAGGTCTCGCTCAGGCTTCAGCGCCGCGGCGATGCGGCCGAGATCGAAGCGGGCGAGTTCGGGATCGAGCAGTTCGGCTGCGATGCCGACCTTCACATAGGCCGGAAAGTATTCGGCATAGTGCGTCGCCATATCGCCCTGCGAGGCCAACGTCGTAATGCCGTGGACATGCGACAGCACCTCGCCGCGGAGCTTGTCGAGCAGCAGGCGTGCGCTGACATAGGCATAACTCGGCTCCTGCTCGACCAGCGTGCGCGCGGCCATGATCGAGGCCAGCGCCAGCTCGTCCTGGCTGATGCCGTCGTAGAGATTGCGGGTGGTCTCGGCCAGCACGGGGGCTGCGGAGACGCCGTCGAGACCGGCGCAGGCCTCATTGATGATCAGTTCGAGCCGGCGCGTGTCCAGACCGACGCGCGAGCCGTCCGGCAGCGTGACGTGAAGGATCGGTGCGGCGATGGGCGCCGGCTCCGCGGCCGCTTCCTCGGCGCGCTGGCGGGACCGTTCCTCGCGGTACAGCACATAGGCCCGGGCGACCTTGTGGTGCTCGCTGCGCATCAAGGCGAGTTCGACCTGATCCTGCACATCCTCGATATGAAAGGTGCGCCCCTCACCTGCGCGGCGCATCAGGGCTGCTATGACTTCGGCCGTCAATTGCTCGACGCTCTCGTGAACGCGGCGCGAAGCAACCGCAGTGCTGCCCTCTACCGCGAGGAAAGCCTTGGTCATTGCGACCGCGATCTTGGCGGAATCGAACGGCGAGACCTTCCCGTTGCGGCGGATGATCTGCATGGCCGGCTCGCTGGAAGCAGCCGCAAGTGACTGTGGACGCAACTGGATGATGGGTGCGGAAGCGGTGTCCGCGTCGTGCAGGTTCAGTGACATCAAAGGGCCCCGTGATGCGCGCGTTGTGTTTGGACGGGGCGATAAGGAAGGACGCTGCCGGAACGCCGGCAGACGTGTTGCCGGACGGTGCGTGCAAGCGACCGCCGGGACACCCCGCCCGTGGACGTTCAGATCGTCACGGCAGGTCTCCTGGCTCGCAGGTCGTTGCTTGCTTCCTGTCTTCCCGGCGCGGGCGCACCAGTGACGTTGTCCGGAAGCAGCTCGCTGCTGACAGTTGCGGGGGCAGCGCCGGAATTCCGCACCAAAGGCGCAGTTCACCGGCTTCCCTCTTAGCCACTACATCTTGCGACGCAGTAGGACCGTGACACCCATATATGGAGATATTCGAGGCAAGCTGTCAATGATTGATTTCACGGGGGGCGCACGCGGACGGCCATCCCCAATCAGTTATCGAGTATTGACGAGCTCAAGAATGCTTCTGATCGTCGCCACCATAGTCGATTCGCACAGCCGGCTAATGCTCTCAATCCTTGCTCATAGCGACAAAGCTTTTTAAGCGCGTCGAGGCTTCTCTCGGCGCCGGCTCTCGCAGCTTGCTTCATCCCTTTGAGCAAATTCCGATCGAGCGCAAGCTTTTCAATTCTATTGGCAAATTCGCAAATCTGTCGCGGCTGGCAAAGAAAGCCGTTTACGCCATCCTGTATGAGCTCCGGCAGTCCACCAACGGCGGAAGCAATAACTGGAACCCCGAGCGCGAGCAGCTCTAGCACGACCTGGTCGACCATCGAGCCGCGAAGGCAGCACCAGCACATCGTATGATCCAATCCATGGACGGACGGACTTCCCCAAGCGTCCTTTTCTGCAAAGGGCATGAGGCGTACGCGCACCATGGACTTCCAAGCAGCTTCATCTCTGTCCTACGCCAGTGCTCTTGCGGAGGATCGCAAAATCGTACCTGGCACCAAGTGGGGTGGGGCGTTCGGATCTCGGCAATCGGCTCGAGATTGTCTCAGGCTTTTGAGGTCGCCCCCTTATAGCCGGTGGATCAGGTCGAGATTCCAGTTTTTGAAATTCGATTTCAGTTGCACACGCACGAATAGTTTTCTTGCGTTTGTAGCCGATGGCCCATCTTTGGCCGTTCGCCGCGGGCCGCCTAGACATCCCAAATCAAACCAGACGGGGCTTCAACAGAAAAAGGGCCGTCTCATCATTGTTGCTTTAGCCATGACACCTGCGCCTGCTTCGATGATTGCGTGCAATACTCTGCGATCCGGCCAACTGACCGCGCTAACATTGATCCAAGCGACAGCAACACGTTAGCCATCAATGGATAAACTCAAGCGCACCTGTAAAGAGTTCGACATGCAACATCAGCAGCCGCCACCGAGTTGCCCTGACGATAGGCACCCAAGCGTTCCACCCAGGAATCTTGGTTGGGTGAGCAGCAAGATAGAGGAACTTCCTGCGGGGACCAAGTTCAACCATGCTAATAGGGATGGAGTGTGGGGCGGCGCGGGGCAAAGCGGGCATTCGGGCAAAGCTATTTGGATGGCTTCAGAGC
>NZ_JBANBA010000117.1:0-30872 GCF_059803475.1 Bradyrhizobium sp. UFLA05-89
CTTCGCGGCGCGCGTGGCAATGACTTCAACCCGCAGGCGCGTGATGTCGTCGATCTCGACGCGATCGACGAGGCGAACAACACCTCCGGCCTCGGCGCCGACTCCATGCTGCGCCAAGCCGGCTTCGTTGAGATTGACCGCTCGGCCGAGGCGCGGACCATCCAGATCACGGTTCCCCGGATGTAACCAATGCGTAAGCAGAAGCTCATCATGCCGCCCGATACGATCACGACCCGGTTGGACGGCTGGATCGGAGGCCCGGATCACATCCCCGCCCACGTCGCCGAGCTGATCTCCCAGGCGATGCCAGACGCCCCCCGCAGCACCATCGCGGCCATCCGCGCGCGCATGTTCGCGCGTCACAAGAGGATACTCAACCATGACTAAATCGACTCCAGCCGAAGAGCGCGGCGCACCCCCCGCGACCGCTCTCGGTGGAGAGGTGGCCGCTGCCGGCGTCGAGGTTAGCGACATCGGCAGCGGCCCCGATGCGGAGGTGGATGATTACGAAGAACTGCTCGCCAGGATCGACCGCTCGTATGACGAGGACGTGAGAATCGCGGTCCATGAAGCCGGGCACATCGTCGCTGCGCGTCTGCTTGGACATTCGCTTGGTGGAGCGACTGTCGATCCCGGCCTGGGCTACGGCGGCCGGGTTTGGGGCGACCGACACATGGAGGCGTATGTCGAAGGCCGGGGCGATGCTTTCCACGTTCGCCATGCACTTGCTCCGTTGATGCCGCAGCCAGGTGAGGACCACGGCTCGGTCTCCGACATCTTGGGCAATTGCTATGCTCAAGTAATCGAATTGATGGCTGGCCGCGCTGCCGAACGCATGATGCTCGACGATGAGCCTGCGTTGCCCGTCGATGATCTCCGGCAAGCTCGTGAGCTGGCTCTCCTCTTCTGCAAGTCCGAGGAGGCAATCGAAAGTTTCATCGAGCACAGCGAGGTTGCGGCGCGCGATCTCCTGATGCCGCATTCCGATCTCGTGATGGTGTTGAGCACAGTACTGCGGATCAAGCGAACGCTCGACGGAGCCGAGATCGACAAGATCATCTGGGACGTTGAGGCGCGCAAGGCGTTGGCGATAGAGCATCGGCGTCGCGAGGACTGGCGCAAGCGCGAACTGGTCGCGAGCCGCTTTCGGGCGGAATGTGATCGGCATCACGGCGCATGAACGCCACATCTTACACTAGATGGCATGTGGTAATCGACGACATCAAAGATCGGAAGGGCCGGCGGATGTAACCGGCTTGATGATCTTGAAGGGCCCCGATGTGCAATCGTCGGGGCCTTTTGTTCGAGACGGCTTGACGCTTAGATGTCGGCTCTTGAAGGCGAAGCCGAAATTATATGCTCGACCTGAGCCTTACCGGTTTTGGACCCCGAGACATTGCTCCGGCCCTGAACCACTGCACCTAGCGGATCAAATCTGACATTTGAATCCCGGCAGGCATTCCTTTGAATCGAATTGCAAGAGAGTTTCGCGCACGCAAAGCGGTATTTCCATCACTATTAGCCCTCTGATTGCCTCCGGCTGGAGGCGCTCGTCGAGATTCGCAATGCCCCAAGAAGCAGGTGGGCGGCTGGCAACGGCCGTCCCTACCGTGACCCTGAGTGCCTATTCATTGGCTAAGGAGGAGTTTTCAAAGAATCGGGGGATAGTGGGATGTGAAAAATCCTGAACCCCGCGATTTCAGGAAAGCCCTTCGCGGCGATTGGAGACACCAGGGCCAGGACTGCAGCCGGCACCTCGCCATTGACCAGCCGATCGATCGCCGTCGTGTGTCCTCCGCTCAGTTCGACCACAGGCCCGCCGGCTGCTGCAATCGCAATCCTGACATCGGCGCTGGATACTAGATACCTATCATCTATCGCAATGTTTTTGCCGGTGAGATCGGATACCGACTTAATCTCGGGGCGCACCATTACAACGGCAACCACCGGGAGGCCGGCGTTGTTGGGCGAGGCACCTGCGCTTGGTTCGGCACCCTCACGCGCAGTGGCTATTCCTTCGGCGACTGTCATTCGCTCCGCAACTGCGGTCGCGGCCGCCACCTGCTCTTGTATCGATCTGCCATCGGAATTCGGAGCGGGACCCACGTTGGGGTGCGAATCCGCGATGTTTGCCCCAACCGTGCCGGAAGCGGCGCCGGCGCTGCCTTTCTGGTCGACTTGCGTGCTCGATGAATAAGGCGGGATCGGAATGCGCGTTGCCGGAGGCTCTGCCTTTGCTGCAATGATGGTAGGCGGCGCGCTCTTGGTGGCGAGATGGGCCCTGTCACGGCGACGATGAGACGACACGCCCGCTGTTCCGGTCGTTCCTGCTGCTGCAGCAATACCTCCCGTTCCTCCTTCGGCAGCACCTGCTGTTACTCGTGCGGCAGCTCCTTCACCTGTGCCACCAGATTGATGATGCTCGCGCCCTTTTTGAGCGCGGCCGTGCTCTAGAGCTTCACGGTGCTCGCGGCCCTTTTGAGAATGCATCCCGCGTCCCTTTGGCGAATGCGCCGAATGTATGCCCGATATCGAACTCGCGGCGCCGACAGTACCCAGGTCATGTCCCGTCAGACCGGATGCTCCTGTGCCAACAACTCCAGTGGTGCTAACTCCGCCAACTCCTACCCCACCAGCTGCGCCAACTCCACCGACCCCGCCAGCTGCGCCAACGCCACCGACGCCACCACCGACGCCACCACCGACTCCGCCGCCGACACCACCGACGCCACCACCGACTCCGCCACCGACGCCACCACCGACTCCGCCGCCGACGCCACCACCGACTCCGCCACCGACGCCACCGACTCCGCCAACGCCCCCAACACCTCCAACGCCTCCACCTACTTGCGCGTGCAACGGTCCGGACGCTGCGATCAACAATGCCGGTAGCGCGGATACTGCAAGAAGCCTAGCTTTCCTCATCACGATGAGTCTCCTCTTTAGTTCCGCGCTAACCTCCACAAGGCACAAAATCACATGACTCAAAACGTTCCATGCAACAAAGGTGTTCCTCCTTGCGATATTGAAATAGATGCGGAACAAAATTTGAGATAGATGCGGAACAGGTTCCTTTGGCCGAATTGGTCCGGCGGTGGGCGAGGAATCGTCGAGGCGGCTCCGCCACAAGCGCTTCGTGCTTGACGGCGAGGCCGTGGTGCTCGGGGTAGAAGGCATCTCCGATTTCAACGCGCGAAGCACGACACTAAAGTGCGGTGAACCGACGCGACAAGCACCGGTCATTGCAAAGGTCACCCAGAAGCAGGTTCTTGAGCCAAGAACGCTGCGGCAAGGGGCGGGGCTTGCTAGGCCGTAACGGCGAGCTGTTACGCTCGCCGTTGGATCAGTCGCAATCGCACCTTTAGGCGTAGACCGGCCCGCCTGTGCCACTTCCGCCGGCCCAGATGATCGGGTGCTGCTTCCCACCCCCCGTGCCGTTACCAGCGCCGGTGCCGGGGCCCGTGCCAGTGCCATCACCTTGGCCGCCGCTCACTTCGTTAAGTTGATCCAATGCTAGTTCTTCCATTTCGATTTCTACGTCCAAGTCCATGTCGTTCTCCTGTTGGGTCCAGCGAGGGATAATCCGTCGTGGACCGGGAGTTATCGCAAAAGACTCCGACGGCGTTCAGTGATTTGGATCACTAGGCCCTCGAAGTATCTGCAGGCTTGCAGGAGCTGACAAGTGATTGAGTAACATTCGCACTTCGGCGGGATGATCGGCTCTGACACAAAAAGTGCGGTGAACCGACGCGACAAGCACCGGTCACCGCAAAGGTCACCCGACGTTCTTGAGCCAAGAACGCCGCGCGGCAATGGATGGGACTTGCTAGGGCCGCAACGGCACTGCCACGCTCGCGTTGGATCAATCCGCAATCGCACCTTTAGGGGCGCAGACTGGCCCGCAGCGGTGTCCAAAAGTGGACATAACGTACTTCTAAAATAGTTGGGCTTGGCTTAGCCAAAAGCGCCAAGCAACTCCACGGCCCTGGCATGTAGGCTATGCTGGGGCCGTTTCTTCGCCGGCTGACTGCCTAGTTACCCATCGATCGAAGGCCCCACTCGGCTTACGGCCGGGTGATGTGGTGGCGCCAGACTTGCTGTCAGACATAACGCTCAGGAATGAGAAGCGGTTTCAGCCGAGGAACTACGCACTTGCAATTTGCTTTCCATGATCAACGAACCCGATCTCGACCCATATTCAAGGCCGGTGCGCATCTATCTTGGCGTTGCCTTTTTTGGCGTTGCGTTGCTCGTTGCGGCGCTTCTTATGGGCACGTCTCCATGACGTAAAGGCCGCCCGAGTTAGCGGAGCCTTCGTCCTTCAAAGCCAGGCGCAAGAACGACCGCCGTGTCCCGGTCTTAGCGACTATTGGGAAAATTACGGGTAGACTTTCATGCCATTGGCCCCGGTGGCGGGCTTTTGTGAGTTGTGTATTTGACGAAGCATACTAAAGCGCGTTCAGCGATGCCGGGGTTCATTAAGCCTCAGCTCGCCACGTTGAAGAGCAAGGCGCCTTCCGGCGCCGGTTGGCTTCACGAGATCAAGTACGACGGTTATCGCATTCAGCTCCACATTGACGGGGACAACCGCAAAGCCTTCACGCGCACTGGCCTGAACTGGACCAAGCGCTTTTCAGTCATTGCGGGCGCGTTCGACATCCCCGATCAGGTGGTCATCGACGGGGAGGTGGTGGTCGTCCACGAAGGCCGCACCAACTTCTCCGAGCTGCAGTCAGACCTCGCCAGAGGTGATCAAGATCGTCTGTTGTACTACGCGTTCGATCTCCTATGGCTCAACGGCAAGGACCTACGGAAAGCGCCTCAGATTGAGCGCAAGACCACATTGAAAAGCCTGTTCAACACTCACCAACTCGAACCTCCGGCTCTCTACAGCGAACATCTGATCGTCGATGGGCAGGTGCTTTTCGAACACGCCAGCAAGCTCAACTATGAGGGCATCGTATCGAAGAAGGCGGAAGCACCTTACCGCTCGGAGCGGACCGAGGCTTGGGCGAAGATCAAGACTGTGCACACGGGAAAGTTTCCCGTGATCGGTTTCATCAAGGACCCGTCCGGCGTTGCCGCGCTCTATCTTGGCAAGCAGGAAGGCAAAGAGCTGCGCTATATGGGGAAGGTTGGGACAGGATGGTCCCGGACCGTCTCCAGCCAAATCCGGAAGCAACTCGACACGGTGGTGAGTCCAAAGTCCAAACTAACAAAGCCGGTCAGGAAGCCGAAGGCTACTTGGGTCGAGCCCAAGTACTACGCCGATGTGGAGTATAGGGACATCACGACCGAAGGTCTTCTGCGCGCAAGTTCGTTCAAAAATCTGTCAAAGGGAACAGAGCGTTCATGAACGTGTTCTCCCAAAATCGGAGAGGGAATATGCGCAAGGTTCTGGCTAAACTGGACGATGGACAACGCCGTGAATTGCTCTATCTGGCCGATCTGGGCACCGCGCTGTGCTTGTCGGGATTGGTTGTAAGTATTCTCCAAGCTGCCGGCCGCATCTTTTACTCGCTGTGACCAAGCCCAACTGCCCGACGGCAACGGCCGTTGCAGCGCCTTCGCCTCGTCTCATGGCGCGCGCATCCAGACATCCCGTTCATCGCCGATTGGCATCCATGAATTCGAGGATCGAGTTCGGACCTCGCCGAACTCAACGTAGCGTCGGCGCAGCTCGTCGGCGATGTCCATGGTCGCGTCACGGGACCAGCCTTCAGCGGTATTGAAGGCTACGATGCGGACTGGACGACTATACTGGCCTTCCACTAGGTCGCTGATCAGCGTCTCGCGGTCAGCGTTGTCAGCGTCGGTCTCGCGCCAGTAGCAGCCCATCCGGCCGAAGTCCTCCAGCACGAGATAAGTGTTTTGGTCGGCCCCTTGGGGCACAATCGATGGCGAGGCACGCATAACGAAACTCCCGGACCAAAGCGTGCCACTAGCCTACGTGCCAGTGAATGCCGCGTCAGCTTACAATTTGTCTCGCCGGAATTTCCCAGAAAGACCATCATGCCGACTGGCATTTTGTTCCAATTGAAGTCACACCGAACGTCTGCGCGCCGCGCTTGCCGCAGTAGCTCACTTCCGCTGCCGGCGGGCACAGCGGACGATGCCCGGACTTGCCGCTGGCCAACGCGGTTATTAGCAGAAATCATATGACCGGGAAGGAGTATTCGCCAGCAGCCACATGGCCGAAGCGCCGTCCACAACGAGCAACCACTCCGGACGTCGGGCGGCTCCGAACCGGAGAACATACTCCAAGGTCGTGTGTTTAATGCTACTCGACGCGTTATAAGTTCTTTGTGATACTTTGTCGTGGCTCGCCTTATCTGCTGGAGCCGAACCATGCCTGACGAAGCAACCAAACTAAAACTCGTAATTACGTTAGTTCATGGGACGTGGGGCCGATCACTTCCCTCAATTGGTCCTCGGTGGTTCGAGGAGGGTTCGAGTTTTCGCGAGAGTTTACGAACCCGCCTTGAGCTAGAGGCGTTTTCATTTGATATCAGTGCGTTTCCCTGGAGTGGAAGCAACTCAATACGAGCCAGAGAACAAGGTGCGGTCGCTCTTGCTCAGAAGCTCACCGAAATCAATGAGTCGGGTGAGAGATGCCACAGTGTCATAGTAGCTCATAGCCACGGGGGGAATCTCGCCTTAGAGGCGATTCGGCTTAGTGGGGTCGGGTCTCGGCTGGCATTGGTTTCGTTGGCTACGCCGTATCTCGACATTAGGGAGCTTCCTCGCTCGGCCTCCATCTTTAAGCAAATAGATATACTGATCGCAGCGGTAGTCTTTTTGCTCGGTTTCTCGATCTTGTCCGCGTTTGTAGTGCCAGGGTTGCGTGAGGAGGAGCGGCGGTTCCTTGACATAGGCAGCCACGACTTCCCGCTTCTTATCACAATGTGTGTCTTTGCGCTCGTTCTTGTGCGCTGTTTTGTTGTTGGTTTTAACTATGACAAAACCGCGTGGAAGACACCTGCGTTTCGCGTGAATTCAGAAGTCCCAATACTCGCCCTCCGCGCGACAGACGATGAGGCAAACCTTGCTCTGATCGGGGGTGCCATCGGGGCAAAGCTTCTATCCATTCTGTTTTGGCTCTCCTATCCGGTGTTGTTGATAGGGTTCTCGATAACCGTAATTCCCATGGTCGGGCAATTCTTTGCTCTATTTGCTTGGCCCTACGGGTACGTCTATTTTTTCGGCGTGGTTGCCACGCTATTCCTTAGCGCGCGCAAGATCTCTTCGAAAATCGCGATATTGACGGCTACCGTGTTGATAGTCGGTTTCGCTCTACTGCCACACCTTGTGGACGACGCGTGGTTCCGGACTAACGGCCAAATACTTTTCTATGCAGTCCTTTATGCTGCGGTGTCGCTGAAGCTTGCGATTGTCATCATGATTGCCTTGTTGTGTCTTATCGCCTTATCTCGCGCGATCAACGGCAGAGAGCTGATTTTTGGCGGCGTTGGTTACGAAGTAAACGTGCAGTCTGCTCCGGATTCCGAGAGGGTGAAGTTGGTAAGCTTGGGAAGCATCTACGGAAAAAGGACTGGACTACGCCATTCAATTTATGACCATGAAGAATGTGCTCCGACCATCGCAGGATGGATCTCACACGAGTATAGGGGATCGATGGCCGCGTCTAGCGAAGGGAGCACGATCAGTTCGTAGGTCCTTGCCGATAAGCATCGCGTGGACGGTACAAATTTCGCTGTTGGCCCATCGAGTCATTTCGCTGCGCTGCGACGGTTGGTCGCTATCAGCGCGTAGCCGACTTTCTGACGAGCCTCCCGGTAGGTTTATAGGTTCACAGCAAGACGTGTTGCCTCCGCTGCAACTGCAACCACGGATTTTCTCGCACCAGATGTTTTCGATAGGCGCGGTCGCGCGTACCCCCAGTTTCCGCAGACCCTGGAGGACCCGACGCCCGGTTGCAGAGGGATCCGCCATTTTTCGACATTCGCAGCGTTTCCGCACGTCAGCGCATCAACGTCGCGCATTGCGTTGCGCGTCACGACGACGGCGGCGCGCAGCGTCACGATGGGTAGCCCACAGGACAGGGGTCACCGCAGCGTCGAGCGCGCGAGCAATGCCTCAGCTTGAATTCTTTGGGATGTAGTTTTGCCGGAAGTGCTCAACCGCACCACCAATTTCAACCCAGTCATGCTTCGACTGCTCAAAAACTGATATGACGGGGGCCGGGTACTTTGGGTCTGCCATCGCGCCGATAGCAACGCCGATCATCGCGGGCAGATTGCTGACTTTCCAGTAGACTGTTGAGCCGCACTGGGGACAAAAATAGTTCTGCATTTTCCCGCCGCTTGCGGCTGCGTGAGTGAACTCTTTTGGGTTTCCTGAGACGGTGACGACCTCAGCGGGGTAATAAGCGCCTACACCGAACGGCGCACCGGTTCGGCGTTGGCAGTCGATGCAGTGACAAGCAACGACTATTTTGGATGGTTCTTCTGGAAGCGAGAGCGTCATTGCACCGCAGTTGCATCTGGCTTCGCCCATCGGAAAGTCCTCCACCGTCCTGATTTCGGACCTTAGCGCCAAAACGCCGGGCGATATAGCGACACATTTCGACGGACAGACGACAGGCGCGAGGACGACTGCGCGCCGGGAGCCTATCGCACACGACGCGCCGTCAGGATCAACCGCCCGCGCTCAGTCGTCCACCGAATGATCCGCAACCTCCTCGTAGCCGTTGCAGATCAAGACATGGGTCCGACGCTCGCCAATCGGGCGGGTGATGCAAATCTCTACGAGGTCATCAGCGCCCCGGCCGGGAACGTGAACCTTGACGATGAAGCTGTCGAAGCAGCGAACTGTCGAAACCGGAATGCGCATGGTGTTTACTCCGTTATTGGTGGCGACAGCCGTAGCCTAAGGGTTACACGAGGGTCGCATTACGTAGGTTCGAGCAAAATTTTTTCGCCGGCATGGAACGCGGCACGATCACCATCGACGCGACGGCATACATCCACCCGAACGCGCGCAAGACATCAGGCATCGCAGGCGAGGCCGAGGGAAGGCCCCACACCGCGCCGGCAGCGCCGGCCAACGGGCGCGCAGATAGGCCGCGAAGCCGAGCTAGAGCGCTTCCGCCGAAGCTGGTAGGACGCAGTACCGGCCCGCCGGAAGCCACTCAGCGGCCTTCCAAACGGCTTCCAGCGGATTGGGACACAATGGAGGACACTCCGAGCATAGTCCCTTATAATCGTTATGTTATTTTCCATCTCCCGGTTCCCGCAAGGGGAGAAGGTGGCTCCTGCGCATGGCTAGGCCACTAGGTCATCGTAGGTAGCGCTCCCGTGCTCAGGCGATTTGCTTTCCTACACACTCGCCAAATGCTCGTGGCCGTACGCCACGCTCAAGCCAGCATGGCCCGGGAGGTGGCGCCAAAAAGGGGGTGACGTAGTGGTAAAAATTTGTGCGACCGCCGTTATCGGAGAACCGTTACCTTCCTGTCCGGCTCAATGCCAAATTTCGGCGCGCCAGCACGGATCGTGCTCGTGCAGGAGGGGGGCGCCCTCCTTTTTTCGGAGGTAGGTGGGACCCAAGGGGAGGTACGGGGTCCCTGCACGCCGATATCACAGCCGCTGAAGCACGCGTGCAACCTGCGTCTCGGTCCATGCGCTAGCCGCGTGCAGTCGCAATACCTTTTTCCGTAAGGCCAGCTGCAATGGCTTTCACACTCGTCACAGTCCGGATCACATCAATAATCGAACGGTCGCCCGCGACCCGGGCGGGTCCGAATCGGTCAGCGATGGCGAGGATGTCGACCTGTGTCCTACTGATCTCGGATTTGAGGTTGGCCCTCTATGTAGCGACCGACCTACGAACTATGACGCGAGTATGGATGGGGGATCTCCCGGTGAAGACGGCCGTCGATTCCGGCGCCATCGACTCGACGGTTCCCGCGATCTCCGACAACGCTTCGAGCGCTGACTTGGACCGAGCGGATTTGCCGAGATCAGGGATGGCCCAAGAGGGCTGCCGACGACCTTACTTGATCCGAGCAGCACGCCACTTTTCTGCGGCCGGTTTGAGATACGCCAGCCGGTCCGATGAGTACAGATTTTGGACTGGATAGAATGACGAGGAGCATGAGAAACTAAGACTCAAGGTGCCCCCCGCAATCGCGTGGAAAATTGGAGAGTTGCCATGGCCCATGCTCTCGCCCAACAGCCCGAGTACAGATTGAGTCAAGCGGCAGTCGCGGACCTTCGTAAAGCGCTTCGTGGCGCCCTCCTGCAGCCCGCCGATGCCGGATATCGCGAAGCGCGCTCGATCTGGAACGGCATGATTATCAAAGAGCCCGGCTCATCGCTCGGGTAAGCGGCGCGTCGGACGTTGTCGCCTGTGTGAATTTCGCCCGCGAGAACGGACTGCCGCTATCGATTCGAGGCGGCGGGCACAACATCGCAGGCACCGCGCTCTGCGACCGCGGGCTGATGATCGACATGAGCCTGCGGCGCGGCGTGCGCGTCGACCCTGACCGCCGGATGGTTCGGGCCGAGGCTGGCACCACCTGGGGCGACGTCGATCACGAAGCGCAGCCCCTCGGGCTGGTTGTCCCGGGCGGCATCGTGTCGAATACCGGGGTTGCCGGGTTCACTCTGGGCGGCGGCTTCGGCTGGACGTCGCGCAAATGCTGCTACGCCGCAGACAACCTCGTCTCGGTCGACATCGTAACCGCGGACGGCGAGCGTCGGCACGCCAGCAAGACCGAGAACGCTGATCTGTTCTGGGCGTTGGGGGGTGGCGGCGGCAATTTTGGCGCGGTCACGTCCTTCGAGTTCCGGGCACATCCACACGGACCGCAGGCTCTATGCGGGATGGTAGTGTACCCGATGGCACAAGCGCGCGACGTTGCGCACCAATTTTGTCGGATCGCCACCACGGCGCCGGACGAACTGTGCTGCTTGCTCATCTTGCGCATCGCCCCGTCTGCGCCGTTCATGCCCGAGGCGCTGCACGGAACGCCAATCGCGGCGATTGCCGCGTGCTGGACCGGCGATCCCATCGCCGGACAGGATGCGATGCGTGGGCTCAAGAGCTTTGGTACGCCGGCTGCGGATACGATCACCGTGAAGCCGTTCGTTGCGCATCAGACCATGCTCGATTCTGGCCAGCCGTTCGGCCGTCGTTATTACTGGAAGTCGGATTTTTTCGCCGATATGAACGAGCCCTTGATCGATGCGATGGTCGAGCACGCCGAACGTATTACCTCTCCGCATTCCGCCGCTCTCTTCATGCACATGGGCGGCGCTCCCGCCCAACTCGATCGCGGGCTCAACGCAGTCGGCTTTCGGACGGCCCAATACGTGTTGAACGTGCAGGCGGCTTGGGAAAATCCGCAGGAGGATCGCCGTCATATCGAATGGGCGCGCGAATACTGGGCGGCTATCCATCCGTATTCGACCGGCGCCGCTTACATCAATTTCATGACTGAGGACGAGGGCGACGCCCGCGTGCGCGACGCCTATGGTAATCGACTCTACGAGCGGCTCGCCGAGATCAAGGCCAAATTCGATCCAGGAAATCTATTCCACGGCGCACAGAACATCCCGCCGCGATAGAGACGCGTAGACACGTTGGAGGGCAACCATCCCGCTAGGTGATCGAGTCAGCCGGACTTCAATTGCGCGGATACCAGCTGCATCTGCTGTTGTGCCTTACCCGAACCGGAGGGCGAGGGGTGCGCCACCTTTTTTTGGCGGTGGGTGGACCCAAGGGGAGGTACAGGAAAAGCAGGGGGGCCGATTCCTACGCGCCGATGTCCCTCTTAGTAGACCTCACGCAGAGGGGTGTGCCGCCTTTTTTTCCGGCGGTAGGTGGACCCAAGGGGAGGTACAGGAAAGATAGCGCGCCTGATCCCTGCGCGGGCAAATCATCAGTTGCTGCCATCGTATCATATGTGACGCCTTGCTGTAACTTCACTGAAAAGGGCAGGGCAACGCAGCCGCCGCCATATCGGCATCGGCTGTCTGCGGGAGCCGGACGTTGTACGATGGTTACGTTGACCGCCGGTTTTGGCCCGAAGGCGACATCGAACCCGATAAATACCGAGGTGGGTTGAGTAACATTTCCACTCGCCGAAGGCCGCCGCTTTGCAAACGGACTCCAGATCGAAAGATCGCCCGTGACCTTGCAGAGCATCCTCCGTAAAGCGTGAGCTCAACTGGGAACCCGGTACGCCACCCAGGTGTTACTTCTTCAAATCAAAAAGGGAGGATTTCCATGCGTTTGATACACGCAGCGGCATTCGCTCTTTGTCTGCTCTCAGTCACGTCGGTGGGGTCTTTTGCCGGTGACCCCAAGAGCGATGTCTCGGCAGCTTACGCAGCATTTGATGCGGCGTTCAACAAGGCCGACGCGAAGGCCGTTGCCGCCTTATATCTTCCGAGCGCCAAGGTGTTACCGCCATCCCACGAGGTGGTCTCCGGTCCGCCGGCGATCGAGAAGTTTTTCGCCGGACTACACACCGGCGGTGTAACTGACCACAAACTTGAGATGATCGACGCGGGTGGCGATGACAAAGTCGTCTATGGCACCGCAAACTGGAGCGCCAAAGGCAAGGACAAGGATGGCAAGCCTGCGAACCTTTCCGGCATCGCCACCCACGTGTTCGAGCGTCAGGCGGATGGTTCGCTGAAGCTGAGGTTACATACCTTCAACTAAGGCTGGCCGTACGTGTTGCCTGACGCCGCGCGAGGAGACTTTGCGTGAATATCGCGGAATGGCTTCGTGGTCTCGGGCTGGAGCGCTACACGCAGGCCTTCCAGGATGCGGAGGTCACGACTGAGGTCCTGCCAGAGTTGACCGAAGCCGACCTGCGGGAGCTAGGAGTTCCGCTCGGGCCGCGAAAGATCGTGCTCAAGGCGATCCAAGCCGTTGCTGGCCCGCCGACGACAGTCTTGCTGCCAGAGGCGGCGCCAGAGAAAGCGGGGTCGAAGGCGGCTCCGCTCTCGGTTGAGGCCGAGCGGCGGCAACTGACGGTTATGTTTGTCGATTTGGTCGGCTCGACGGCGCTCGCGTCTCAGCTCGATCCCGAAGAGATGGGCGAGCTGATCCGAATTTACCAGAACACAGTGGCCGGAGAGATCACGCGATTCGAGGGACATATCGCCAAGTTTCTCGGCGATGGTGTGCTCGCCTACTTCGGCTGGCCTCGGGCGCACGAAGACGAGGCCGAGCGCGCAGTCCGGGCCGGCCTCAGCCTCACGGCGGCGGTCGCCGCGCTCGCTGCGCCGGGCGGCGGAGGGCTCGCGGCGCGCGTAGGCATCGCTACTGGGCTGGTCGTCGTTGGTCACCTGGTCGGCGAGGAGGAGGCGCGCGAGCGGGCGGTGGTCGGCGAGACCCCGAACCTCGCTGCGCGGCTGCAGGCGGTAGCGGAGCCTGGGGGTGTTGTCGTTGCCGAGGCCACAGGCCGCCTGCTCGGTGATCTGTTCGTCTACCGCGATCTGGACGCGCTGCGCCTGAAAGGCTTCGCCGAGCCGGTTCGGGCTTGGAGCATCCTTGGCGAGGGAACTGCCGAGAGCCGGTTCGATGCCCGACACGGCGCTACGACCGCATTGGTGGGGCGCGACCAGGAACTGGGGCTGCTGCTGGACCGGTGGGAGCGGGCGAAGGAAGGTGAAGGGCAAGTGGTCCTGCTCGCCGGCGAGCCGGGCATTGGCAAGTCCTGCCTTGTCCACAGTCTGCGCAAGCGGCTCGGGAGCGAACCGCGCACGCCGCTGAGGCAGTATTGCTCGCCGTACCACACCAACAGCGCACTCTACCCGGTTGTCGGCCTTCTCGAGCGAGCGGCGGGACTACAGCGAGGGGATCCACCGGAGCGTCAGCTCGACAAGCTCGAGACGATGCTGGCCCTCGCGGTGGAGAACGTCCAAGAGAGCGCTCCGCTCTTCGCGGACTTGCTCGCAATCCCAACGGGCGGGCGTTACCGGCCGTTGGATTTGAGCCCGCAGCACAAGAAGGAGATGACATTCCAAGCGCTGCTCGATCAAATGGCGGGCTTGGCATCGCGCCAACCAGTGCTGGCGCTCTACGAGGACGTACACTGGATTGACCCAACCACGCTCGAGCTGCTGGGCCGGGTTGTCGACCGGGTGCAGCGCCTGCGGGTGCTCGCCGTCATCACTTTCCGGCCAGAGTTCGCCCCGCCGTGGACCGGGCACGGACACGTCACCACGCTCTCGCTGAGCCGCCTAGGGCGGCGGCAGGGCGCTGCCGTTGTCGGGCGCGTGACCGGGGGCAAGCGGCTTCCAGACGAGGTGCTCGAGCAGATCCTGGCCAAGACCGATGGCGTGCCCTTGTTCGTGGAGGAGCTGACCAAGATGGTGCTCGAGTCCGGTCTGCTCGAGAACGCGGGCGACGGCTACAAGCTGACTGGCCCGCTACCGGCGCTGGCAATCCCGGCGACGCTGCAGGACTCATTGATGGCCCGGCTCGATCGACTGGCGCCGGTCAAGGAAGTGGCTCAGATGGCCGCTTGCATCGGACGCGAGTTCTCACACGAGCTTCTGGCCGCGGTCGCGTCGCTCGGTGAGAACGCGCTCGGGGATGCACTCGCCCAGCTGCTCACTGCGGAGCTGATCTTCCGGCGCGGCGCACCGCCCAAGATCGGTTACAGCTTCAAGCATGCCCTGGTTCAAGATGTTGCCCACGAGAGTTTGCTCAAGAGCCGGCGGCAGCAGGTCCACGCGCGGATCGCCACCGTTCTCGAGGACAACTTTCCAACCGTCGCCGAGACCGAGCCCGAAACGCTTGCGCAACATCTCACCGAGGCCGGGCTGGCCGAGCGGGCCGTGGGCTATTGGCTGCGGGCGGGCAGAAACGCCGCCGCGCGCTCTGCCAATCTTGAAGCGATCAGTGACCTGTCTAAAGGGTTGGAGGCGCTGAACAAGCTTCCTGCGGATCCGGAGCGGGATCGGCAGGAACTCGCATTGCAGACGGCGATCGGCACGCCGCTAATCGCTGTCCACGGCTACGCCGCGCCGCAAACCGGTGCCGCCTACAGTCGGGCGCGCCTATTATGCGAGCAGCTCGGAGACGCGGGCGCCCTGTTTGCCACGCTCAGCGGTGAGTTCACGTATCACTTCGTGCGCGGTGACTACGGCATGATGCGGCAGCTATCCGAAGAGGCGCGGCGCACGTCGGAGCGCAGCGCGGATGCGGCTCTTCGGCTGGCGGCACACCGTCTGTCCGCGCTCACAGCCCTGCAGGTCGGATCGTTTATCGAAGCGCGCTCCGAATTCGAGACGATCTTGCGCCTCTATGACCCGAGCCAACATCGCCCGCCACCGGTTCATTACGTCCATGATCCGAAGATTTCGGCGCTCGCATACCTCGGGGTCATCGACTGGATCCTTGGCTATCCGGAGCAGGCGCGACGCTGGAGCGTGGCGGCGTTGCAGTACGCCGAGGTGTTAAACCAGGCGAACCTCACCGCTCATGTCCGAGTTTACGGCGGCGCTGGGCTTGCCGAGCTTCTTTGCGACACGGCGGCGGTGCGGGCGCATGCCGATGCGGTCATCGGGCTCGCCGATCAGCACAGGTTGAACTACTGGCGCTTGAGCGGCCTCATCCTGAGAGGCTGGGTGATGGCTCAGGACGGAGCCATTGAGGCGGGGCTGGCGCTAATGGGCCAGAGCGCCGCTGAGCGGCTCGCCTTGGGCGTCGGCTGGTATCAGATCCGATATCTCTGCATGTTGGCGGCAACTCACCTGCAAGCAGGTGCCGCCGAAGAAGGCTTGGGCGTCATCGCCCAAGCGACGGATCTCGTCGAGCGAAACAACGAGCATATGTGGGAGGCGGAACTCTGCCGGCTTGAGGGTGAGTTGCGGTCCGCGCAGGGTGCATCCCCGGCCGAGGTCGAGTCATGTTTTGAGCAGGCGCTGGAAACGGCGCGAGGTCAGAGTGCCAAGTCATTAGAGCTGCGGGCGGCGATCAGTCTCGCCCGACTCCGGCGCGACCAGGGTAAGCACGCTGACGCCCACGCTCTGCTCGCGCCAGTCTACGGTTGGTTCACCGAGGGCTTCGACACTCGTGACCTGAAGGAAGCCAAGGCGTTACTCGACGAACTCAATCCCTAATCTCTCTCTGCGCCCATCCTCACTACTTCCGATAACAGCTCTTCTCGGAAGCTAGGAAGGTGTGAATTTGGTTCAACTTGAAGCGGATATTGCAGCCGTTGATCCGGTGAGTTAACCACCTTCAATCGGATTGCCGGATCGTATCGAGCACACCGGACGGGGTCACGCGCTTAAGCGCCCTCAGTGCAGAGGCGGTCGTTCGCGATTACGAATCCGCTGCAAAAGAGATGGAGGCGAAACGCTGCCCGAATCTGCAGGTCGTCACCACCCGCGCGGATGGACGAAAGCGCTCCTATCAATTCGAGTTGTCGATCGCCGAGACCACATTGGCCGACAGCTACTTCGTCGTTCGCTTCGCCTATCCTAGCGACGAAATTGAACGACGCCGCGCGGAAACAGCCGCCCGGAGCGCTGAGCGGGAAGGGGCCCTGATCGATCAGACCTTCGACCTCCACCACGCCTATGGTGCGCGAAACTGGCGCTTCTCGGCTCAGGGCTCCGTTGATCTCGAGCCCGAAGCCGTCTTCGACGACGGCAAGGAGACGACGTTTCGCTTTGCGGGCAACCGCGAAGTCCCCGCCATTTACCTGATCAATTCTGATGGATCGGAAAGTTTGGTGCAAGGATGTCCGCGGCGAACTGGTGGTCGTCCACGCAACGGCCCGCGAGTTTCGGCTGCGGAAGGGCAACATCGTGCTCTGCATTTTCAATGAAGCGTTCGACCCGGTCGGCATCAATCCGGGCACCAATACCACCAGCCCCTCGATCGAGCGGCGGGCCAGGAAGTCAGCCCCAATCTCAAGGCCCCGATAGGCAATCGATATGACCGAGCTTAACAACGAAACGATCGATGGCGATCGCGGCATCACGCCGGTTGGCCAGGCTGACCACGCACGGACGACGATGCTCAAGCGCGGATTTGGCGCACTCGGGCTCACGGCATTCGCCTTTCTCATCATCTGGAGCACGTGGAGAGGCGATAAGCCGGTCGCTGAGTCCGCCCGCAAGCTCATGATCCGTCAGGCCGCAGCGTTCGAGCCGGCCACGGAAGCTCCGGGAGCTCCACTCACCACAGCTTCAATTCCCGCGGCAGCGCCACCTACCGGGCCGGCGGTCACCCCACCCGTGCCGGACCAGATGCTCGAAAGCGCACGTCGTGCACCGGTCCTGGCTTATAACCGGCCGGTCTCGGCCGGCGGTTTAGCCCGCAGCGGCCAAATGGGGACCGGTGCTGCCGATCCCTACGCCTTCGGACGGGCCGAGCCGCCGAATGAGCTTGCCGGGGGTCTTGACAGGGTTAATAGGCAATCACCGGCGTTCCGCACGCCATCATCACCAAGCCAAACGGCTCGGGCCAATTGATCGGGAAGAGCAATGCTGCCGCGCCGGCGAAAAAGGGTTGCTTTCCAATCTTCTCGACTCCGCCGATGAGTTGCACTTTTTCGGCCAAACAGCGCCGTGCGCTCCGTTCCTCGAACGGCTCATAAACTGCAATCAGTGCCCAACTTATTTGCCAGAGCTGCATCAACCCCCGGCAGGAAGGCCGCAAGGCCTGCGCCCTCAAGCGTGCTTCGAATGCGGAGAAGCTCACCTCTTTGGACCCCGCAAGCGTCGCCTCGCAGTCCGGTGGCGAGAGCGCGGCCGCGGGCCGCGAATACATCCGCCCACGGGAGCGGTTCGGCGCGTGTATAGTCCTCCAATACACTGACGTATTCGAGCGCGCCCTCCCCGTCACCCGATGACAAAAGGCCCTCGATCGCGTCGCGATAGAACCACAGATGATTATGCGCGACGGCGCCACGGGCCAGCATCGTCCTGCCTTCTGCCAAAAGATCCTGGCGTTCCGCAAAATCTTCGACCGTCCGGCTCAGTGCGCTGGTGACCTTGGGGCCGCAAAATTGGGTTCCGGCCTCCCTGCAGATCGCCAGCGCTTCGCGCAGCATCGCCTCGGCCTCGCGCACGCAATGCGAAAGGTTGGACGCTATCTATCGCGGAAGGCTTCAAGACAGAAAAACGATTGCGCAAACGTTTTCGTATGCCATAATCCTGCAGAACCTGGATTGCTCAACAAAATACAGGCGCGGGACGTGGCGACCATCGCCGATGTTGCTCGACAAGCGGGCGTTTCGGTCTCGACCGTTTCGCACGTCGTGAACGGTACGCGGCGGGTTGCGCCGGACACGGCGCGCGCCGTGGAAGCGGCGATCACCTCCTTGAGCTACCGTCCCAACATCATGGCGCGCAGCCTGAAGGCCGCTTCGACCCGCTCGGTCGGCATCGCGATCTCCTCGATTTCCAATCCCTATTTCAGCGACATCATCTGTGCGATCGAAACCGAGTGCGCGCGCCTCGGCATGATGGTGTTTCTGTCCGACACCGAGGATGACCCGGACCGTGAGCTCGACGTCGTCATGGCGCTGCATCAGCGTCGCGTCGACGGCATCATTCTCGCGCCGAGCCCCGATCCCGGTCGGCGCGCGCTCGCCTATCTGCGCGACGTGAGGCTGCCCTGTGTGCTTGTCGATCGCATGCCCGATCCCGCCTTCGATCAGGTCGGCATCAACAACCGCGAGGCGATGCGCAATCTCGTCGAGTGGGTCGCCGCGCACGGTCATCGCCGTATCGGCTATGTGGGCGGCAATCCGAGATTTGCGACCACGCTCGAGCGTATTGCCGGCTATCGCGAGAGTCTGGCCGGCGCCGGCGGCGTGATCGACGAACGCCTTCTCGTTACCGGCAGTGCGACGACGAACAGCGCGATGCAGGCCGCGGAGCGGCTGCTTGATCTCGATCAGCCGCCGACCGCATTGGTCGGCGGCAACAATCTCGCGACGATCGGCATCATGAAAGCGATCCAGAGGCGCGGATTGCGGGTGCCGAAAGACATCTCGGTCGTCGGCTTCGACGATTTCGAATGGGCCGATTGCTTCGAGCCGCGCCTGACGCTGGTCGCGCAACCCTGCGTGGAGATCGGCCGGCGCGCGGCCTTCCTGCTCATGGAGCGGATTGCCGCTCCGCAAGGGGCGCGGCGCACCATTCGACTCGACGCGGCGATCATCGAGCGCGAATCCTGCGGGAGACCGAAATGAATACGGGCGCTCAGGCCCCGCTGCTCGCCATGCATGGCATCGTCAAGAGCTTTGGCGGCGCACAGGCGCTGCGCGGAGTCGATTTCGATCTCAAGAGCGGGGAAATCCACGCGCTGCTTGGCGAAAACGGCGCGGGCAAGTCGACCCTAATGAACGTTCTTTCCGGCGTCATCGCGCCGGATCAGGGCGCAATCTGCATCGACGGCGCCGCCGTCCGCTTCACCGATCCACGCGCCGCGCAGGCCGCGGGCGTCGCGACGATCTTTCAGGAGCTCGATCTCGTCCCGAGCCTCGATGTGACTGCCAACCTGTTTCTCGGCCGGGAATTGACGCGAGCAGGCGTCCTCGATGGCGGCGCGATGCGCCGCGCGGCGCGGGCAAGGCTCGGCGAGCTCGGCTTCGATGTGGATGTCGATCAGCCCGTAGGTGAATTGTCGGTCGGTCGGCGACAGATCGTCGCGATCGCCAAGGCCCTGACCTACGAGTCGCGAATTCTCGTGATGGACGAGCCGACGGCCGCGCTCACCGCCGCAGAGGTGCAGCGGCTGTTTCATGTGATGCGCGACATCGCGAGACGCGGTGTCGGCATCGTCTACATCTCGCATCGGCTCGAAGAGGTTCCGCGCGTCGCCGACCGCGTGACGGTTCTGCGCGATGGCAGGATCGCAGGGACCGCGCCGCCGGCCGCGCCGCAATCCGATCTCGTGGCGTTACTCGTCGGACGGCCGCTGACGGAGCTCTATCCGCGCCGCAGCGGCGCGCTCGGCCGCCGTGTGCTGCGTCTGGAGCGGGCCGCCTATCGCCCGCGCCGGCACCGGGCCGGTTGGCGTGCACCGCGTGAGGTCTCGCTCGAGGTGCGCGCCGGTGAGGTCGTCGGCCTCGCCGGCATCATGGGAGCAGGACGGACCGAGTTGCTTTCTGCGCTCTATGGCGTGGGCGGTCCCGGCGCCTGGTCGGGCCGTGTCGAGGTCGAGGAACGGCCGGCGAGGCTGAACTCGATTCCGGAGGCTCGTCGCGCAGGCGTCGCCTTTGTCAGCGACGATCGCCGGGGCACCGGTCTGATGCTGCGCGACAGCGTCGAACGCAATCTCGTCGCCTCGGTGCTGCGGCGCGTGTCGCCGTTCTTTCTGATGTCGCAAGCGCGCCAGGCGAGGCTAGCCGGTCAGGCGATCAAGGCATTCGACGTGCGGCCGCCGCGGCCGGAGCTCGCGGTCGGCGCGCTCTCCGGAGGCAACCAGCAGAAAGTCGCGCTTGCCAAGGAGGTGCTTGGTGAGCCGCGCCTGCTTCTGCTCGACGAGCCGACGCGCGGCGTGGATGTCGGCGCGAAGGGCGAAATCTACGCCAGGATTCGCGAGCTCGCCGCGCAAGGCGTCGGCATTCTCGTCGCCTCCAGTGAAATGCCGGAACTGATCGGCCTATGCGATCGCATCGTCGTGCTGAGGGGCGGACGTACGGTTGCCGAGTTTCCCGCCGGCGCCGCAGAGGACGACATCCTCGCGGTAGCCGAATCCAGTCAGGATGACAGCGATGAATGACGCCGCAACACTTGTGAAATCCACGCGCGTGCAGCCCGCACGGACCCGCCATCTCGACTTCTTCGCCATCGCGGTCCGCTTTCAGAGCGTCATTGGTCTCATCCTTGTTGCGATCGGCGGCATCATCTTCTCGCCGCGGCGGCACGGCTCCATCCTGTTCGTGGCGCCGGACAACATCGCAAACATAGTACGGGCGATTTCCGAGACGGGCATCATCGCCGTCGGCATGACCTTCGTCATCATCACCGCGGGGATCGATCTGTCGGTCGGTGCGCTGCTCAGTCTGTGCAGCGTGCTCACCGCCACGATCATGACGACCTGGGGCTGGGGACTCGTTCCGACCCTCCTGTTCGTGATGACCTGCGGCGCCCTGTTCGGTTGCGCGCAAGGCGCGATCTCGACCCGCTTTCGCCTCGAGGCTTTCATCGTGACGCTGGCGGGCCTGCAGGTCGCGCGCGGCCTGGCGCTGGTGATCTCCAACAACCAGTACATCAACATCTCCTACGGCAATGGTCCGGGTCTTGCGCCGCCGATTTTCTCGGTGCTGGGCGATCGGCTCTTCGACAACACGGTTCCGGTCGCGACACTGGTGTTTCTCGTCGTCGCGATCGTGGCCACCTTCGTGCTGAACTTCACGCGATTCGGCCGCTACGTCTTCGCGGTCGGCGGCAATGAGCGGGCGGCGCGGCTCTCCGGCGTGCCGGTCACGCTGGTTAAGATCTCGGTCTACGCGATCACGGGCATGGTGTCGGCCATCGCCGGCATCGTCCACGCCGGCCAGTTCAATTTCGGCAGCGCCAATGACGGCACGGGCTATGAATTGACCGCGATCGCGGCGGTGGTCATCGGCGGCACCAGCCTGTTCGGCGGCGCTGGCTCGATGATCGGTACGATCGCAGGTGCGATCATGCTCGGCGCGTTGGCCAACATCCTTCAGCTCAACAACATCAATGCGGCTCTGCAACTGCTCGCGACCGGCGCGATCATCGTCGTGGCCGCGGTTCTTCAATCTCTCGTTCGTCGCCGCGAGGGATTGGGTCGTTGACCCCAATGGCGACGTAAAGACCTGGCGGCGACCAGCCCCGCCGGGAAGAGACCGCTCGTCAGTGGCGGAATGTTCGAAGCAAACAGGGGAGTGAAATTATGCGACGCGCATCTACGAAGGCAAGGTTCTGGTCCAATCTGGTGCTGGGCGCCGGCACGGCGACGCTCGTCGCCGGTGCAGCGCAGGCGGCGCCGCTGGTCAAGGAGTGCAGCAAGACCGGGGAGTTTGTCATCGGCTTCTCGCAGGCCAACAATGCCGAGCCCTACCGCCAGCACGTCAACGACCAGCTGACCGCTGCGGCGAAGAAAGTGCCGCAATTCAAGCTGCAGATTGCCGACGGCGCCGGCAACGTGAATACACAGACCTCGCAGATGGACAATTTCATCACCCAGAAGGTCGACCTGATCCTGATCTCACCGTTCGAGGCCGCGCCTCTGACGCCGGTCGTCGCGCGGGCCATGAAGGCCGGCATTCCCGTCATCGAGCTCGACCGCAAGACGGTCGGCGAGCCCGGCAAGGAATATACGGCCTTCATCGGCGGGGACAATTTCAAGATCGCCGAGGAGGCGGGCAAATACGTCGCCGGCAAGCTCCTGCCGGACGGCGGCGAAGTGGCGGTGCTCCAGGGCCTGCCGAGCTCGACGCCCGCCGTCGAACGACTCAACGGCTTCAAGTCCGGCGTGAAGGACAATCCAAAGGTCCAGGTTGTCGCCGAGCAGGCCGCCGACTGGCTGCCGGACAAGGCGCAGACCGCATTCGCCGCGATGCTCCAGGCTCATCCGAACATCAAGGCGGTTTATGCGAGCAACGACATGATGGCCGCCGGTGCGCGTCTTGCGGCGAAGGGCGCCGGGAAGCTCGATCAAGTGAAGATCCTCGGGACTGATGGCTTGCCCGGGCCTGCTGGCGGCATCCGCGCGGTTGCGGAAGGCGAGTGGGCAGCAACCTTCACCTACCCGACCGGAGGCCCGGAGGCGATCGAGATGGCGAAGTCTATCCTGCTCGATTGCGCCGAGAAGGTGCAGACCGTGGTGACCGTGCCGACCACCGCGATCACGCCCGACAACGCGAAGCAGTTGATGCAGAACTGAACGAAGTCCTCGCGCATCGCTCGGTGTTGCGGGCTTGACATCGGCCGCGCTCGCTACGCGCTGCTAGCGGGCATCACTGGCCGATCCGGGAAGGTGAAGCGCGCGCCTCTGTCGGCGCGCGCCTCGTCTCCCCACGTCAAGTTCGAGCAGCGACCCGGTGGATGGGCCGACAGCTTGGTGAATGTGCATGGAAATCCTGTTCGATCCTCATCCTCGATGATCTGGCCGGCCCCATCTTCGAACTGCTCCTTGAACTCATCGTCCGGCTGTTCGAAGCTCTCTTTCACCTGATCGGCTGGCTGTTTGAGCGCTTTCGGCGCTGGCTGGATTTGCAGCCCAATATCGATCCCTCGATGCTGCACAGGTTCGGCCGGCTGTCGGTCGGCATCGGCTTGAGCCTGGTTTCGCGCCTGGCGTTGTTCGCCGCGCCGTTTCGTTGCCCAGTACATCGCTCTGGTGGGCCCCGCCATCCAGTCGAACCGTAGCCATGGCATCGCGATGATGGCCTAGAATCAGCAATTTCAGTGCTGGCAGCGGAGCCAGCGTTCTTCCGGATCTCAGAAGTAAGAAGCCGCCGCCCGAAGATCCATGAAGTGAAGCACGAAGCGGATGTTGATCATCCGGGAGGGACACGCGTGCGGCTGCTCTCGGTAGTTGCGCGAACGAATTGCCTCCGGCGTGATCTCGCTGAACGGCACGAAGGGCCAGGGTTCCTTCCGTAGTTCTCCGGCCGTGAACATAGTTTCGCCTCCTCAGCTGCATTAAAAGCGTTGGTGCAGGTCTTTGAGCTGGCAAGAAAATGCGACGTGGAGCTGCATGCTCGTCCCTGGAAGAGCTCAGGCTCAAAAACCAACTGCATAGCGCAGATGCGCGGACCGCTCTCCGGCGGTAACCATTGCATTATGGAGCGCCAATGGCTTCCATTCTGGACAAGCTCGCCGAAGAGCAGATCACAAAGAGCTTAGCGGAGCAGTTTTCAAGCCTGGTGAACTCGGCGCGCGAAGAGGGGGTGGGTCCTTTGGCCCCGCGGACCAGGGTGAAGACCTCGCGCTCCCTCCCGGCAACGGGTCATCGGTCGGCCGGTTGGCGCTATGTGGCTTTCGCTCCTCTACTAGCGGCATCCATTAGTGTCGCGGCGTGGCGATGGCCATCCTCCTCTGATTCGACAATGAAGCCCCCCTCAGGCCCGGCAGCTCTGATGAAAGCCGCGCCGAACGACGTCGCGCCGACTGCTGTTTCCCTATCCGCCGAGGTTGCGCAGCAGCTTCAACCGATGGCGCGCGATTTCGCCGTGTTGAGGCAAACGGTGGAACAGCTCGAAGTGAGGCAAGGACAGTTGGTCCGCGACAATGAAAATCTCGCGAGCCAACTCAAGGCGAGCCGGGAAGAATTGGCGCGGAACTACAGTATCATCGACAAGGTCAAGGCGACTCAGATCGAGATGGCGCGCGAAAGCCAGACACTCATCGAGCAGCTCAACGCGAACCAGGAACAACTCGCCCACGTTATCGCCAATGCCTCAGCGCCAAAAGTAATGCCTGAAGAGCCAAAGGTACGCCCCGGAGAGCCAATGGCGATACCCGAAATACCACCCCTGCCGCGGCCGCGGCCGTCGGCCAACGTCGCCCCGTCGCCAAAGCCGGCGCAAAGTCTAGCGCGGCCGCAAACTATAAAACCGCAATCGTCATTGGCATGGCCTTGGTCAATGCGCTAATGCGGCACACGTCCCCCGCTTGCCATCTGCCCCGCAGCGCCCAACAAACGGCATCGGTTGGCGCCAAGGCTTCGAAAATGTTTAAAGGCCGAGACGAAATGGGTCTTGATTGGCGGGCTCACCATTGAAGCGCGGTAGACGGCATCTGCCTGATATCAGCCCCAGAGATTGAATTTCCCGTTCGGCCTGGTCATCAGCCGTCATTACTCCGAGCGGCAGTTCCTTCGGCGCAAGGATGTAGCGTGCTGCGGCGTCCACCCACACCGTGAAGATCGCGCCCATCGCTGCGGCAATCGAAACTGATCGCGTGGTGCGCGCAGCAACGACCCAGCGCGCGCAGTGCGGCACGATGAGCCCCACAAACCCGACCGCGCCTGACGTCGATACAAACACGCCACTCATCAGTGCGGTGGCTACAAACATCTCTAACCGAAGCGCCTTCACATCATGCCGAGCGTGTGTGCGGTCTCATCACCAATTAGTCGCGCGGGCTACGCGTGCGTTCGGGCCTTGCAGCGACGGCCAAAAAGTGACACAGCGCGAGGTCATTCGCCGGTCGGAACAGATTGCGTTATGGCGCTTCATCCCAACGTGGAGATGAAACGACAAGACGCACGCCCATCCCGAACTCACGAGTGGGCTTCCGATCGGTCTTGAACAGCCGTTGTGCGGCCTCGACGTTCGTGGCGCAGCGCTCGAGCCAGCGAGCCACCAGAAAATCAACCAGCGCAGCCAATCGCCGCCGGGCCACCGCAAGAACAGGCCCTGCGTCCAAGCTCTGGTCGGATGGTCTCTTGACCTCGTTGCGGGCGTTCATCTTGCCCTCCTGCCGGTTCGGCGGAGGGAGCGGCCCTGCGCCGAGAGTTACACTCTTGCTTTGCGGATCAGCCCCGCTTCGAGCTGAAAATTCGGACCCCGTGTCGTCACGGACATGCACGACCAATCGGCCAGCCGAACAAGCGGCCGGACGCGGGCGGCAATCTCTGCGATGTGTGTGCGTGCGTTGCGCATCACGGTCCTCAAGAGTGCGGGCAAATTCACCGCGGCGAATGTCATGATCTAAGCGCAGAGAAATTCAGACCGTCAAATGTTTTATGTTCACGAGGTGCGGAATTGTTGCCGGCCAGCAATTTTCGAACGCCGGCACTGCCGGCTGCCTTCGAAAATTTCAGGGTGTGGTCAACGCTTCCTTCATCAGCCGACTTTATGCAGTTGACCTGATGAGACGCGGATCCGGCAGGACCGTCGGTGGAAGGTCTTGAATGTTCGTAACGGCAGGGCAGATCGGGCCTTGGCCTTGAGGCGCAGCGGCATGCCGTTGATGAGTCCCTGAACGGCGGTAACTGGAAACTGGTGAAGGAGTTTGTCGAGGTCGAGAGCGGCCAGCGCTCGGACCGGCCGCAGCTAGATGCCGCGCTCAAGGCGTGCCGGGCCTACGGGGCCGAGCTGGTGATCGCTAAGCTCGATCGTCTCACCCGCGACGCCCACTTCCTGTTGGGTCTGGAAAAGGCCGGTGTCGATTTCGTGGCTGCCGATATGCCCACCGCCAACCGGCTCACGGTCGGAATCATGGCAATGCTGGCTGAAGAAGAGAGGCGGATGATCTCGAAGCGCACCAAGGATGCGCTGGCGGCGGCTAAGCGGCGCGGCGTCAAGCTCGGCCGCGATTGCGGTGTTGTGCCGACCGCGAGGGCGCGCAAGTTGGCTATCGAGACGTTACGCGAGCGAGCGGCGTCCAGAGCTGACGATCTCGCTCCAATCATCGAGGAGCTGCGGGCAGGTGGCGCCACGTCATTGAGTGCGATCGCAGGTGGCCTGAATGCCAAGGGTATTGCAACGCCACGCGGACGCCCTCCGGTTCGGGTTTAGGCACAACCGTTGAAATCGGTAGGCTGTAGCTATATGAGAACAATCAAGCACTTACGTGTAAAACTGGCCTTTTCGCACCCTAGATGTTTCAATGGGTTAGAGAGCCACTGTAAAACCCGATGACAGAACGTCTACGCATCATTCCACACGAGGCTGTACCGAACTGCGGGAGCTTCGAGGTCCGCTTTCCTGACGGTCATCAACCTCAAATTGTCGCCCGAAGATCGGCTGGCGGCATTCTCTCTCAAGCAGACCGTCCGAACATTTGAGCGGCTGTGTCCTTGCTCGAGCCTTGCAACCTTGTGTAGGAGACCGCATTATCCGGACTTGAGCCATTTCAAGCAGGAGATTCCCGTGAAGCGCCGCGCCCTTGCTTTGACTGCATTTCTCTGTGCCAGCGCGCCAATCCTCGCGGCCGGCGTTGCGTCAGCTGCGGATCTTTCGATCTCCCCGGCGCGCAGGTCTGCATCTGTTTACGGAACGGGATCCGTCTTCTGGGATGACGTCTATCCGCCCGCGATCTACGGCCCCCATCTTCGATCGATTGAGGAAGTAAGCGCACTGAAAGCGGCGCGCCGGCCGGTCTCTTCGCTCTGGTCGGGGTACGATCCGCTGCGCCTCGATGCACGCGGCAGATGGTGAAGCAGCAGTGTATGAAGCAAGGCTGCTGGCGCTGTTGGCATCCTGATCCAGAAAAAGATCCTTATTCGCCCGTTACGGCGCCCGTACCTTGGTAGCGGCCATATTTTTATTGGGACAACGAGCCAACCCGCTGCGGCCAGAGCAGGTGGATCGCGAGACCGCCCTTATCGATCGCTTGGCCAGTGTTTTCCACGAACCGGCGACGGCCTTCTTCATGGCCAGGCCTATCGACGAAGGACGCTCTTTCAACCGCGGTCTTCCGGATAGGGCTCCGCGATATCCGTCGACCATCTGCTCGATTAACTTCTCAGTCACAATGCCGGGGAGGTCCGATCCTCTTGCTGCCATGGACAGCGAAAGCGCCAGCCGGATAAGGTCGTAGGCGGGATAGCTAATCACCGTTTGGTCGAGATCCCGCATCTCGATCTCGACATCGCCGTCGGCATTCGCAAGCGGACCAAGATTGCCGGTATGGCAATCCCCGCAGATCCAAATCGCCGGGCCGGATGGAATGCGGCAGCGTTGCTCGGACAAAAGCTCATAGAAGAGGGCAGTACTCCCACGAACGAAGGCTTGCGGTGAGCGCGCCATCTTTTGCAGCCGGTGCTTTTCGAGGATTCTGCGTCGATCAACAGGTGAGGTAGGTTCATCGCGGTCTCGGGCCATAGTCTAAATGAGAGGCTCCTATCCATCTTTAAATAACTTCAACGGCCAACAAAGAGCTTCGTTTCAAAGCGGCGGACTTGCGAGGAACCTTTTATTTGAGCCCGGCTTTAACGTTTGAGCGGGCGGGGACCGACTTTCATGTGAGTTTCAGAGCGCCGCAAAGCAAGCTCGGCTCTGGACGCAAAGGCCTGCGAGGCTGCTGCAAGGTAGAAGTCGTCGCTCAGAGTCGAAGAAAGCCAAAAACCATTTCCCCACATGATGGACCATTGCGCCAGATAGAGTTCAGGCCCATGCTGGAATTCTTCGCCCCAGGCTCGCCCGCGCTTTTTGTGTTGCTGATACTGTGTCTCGCCCTGGTACTGTTTTTCGAATTTTCGAACGGCTTTCACGACACTGCCAATGCTGTTGCTACCGTCATCTACACTCATTCCCTTAAAGCTACCCACGCCGTCGTCTGGTCGGGTTTGATGAACTTTCTTGGTGTGCTTGCCGGCGGAATTGCGGTGGCCTATGCCCTGGTCGCGCTCATTCCGCCGGACGTCTTAACCCCCTGATCTGGAATGTCGGTACGTGGTGGTTGGGCATTCCTCTGCAAAGCGCAAGTGCATCAAACGACTGGTCGCATCATCGATGAAGACGAGCAGGGTGCATTGTGGGCCGCGATCCTCGAACCACCAGTGTTCAGAGCCGTCGATCTGAATCAACTCGCCCACACAGTCGCGACGATGCCGTGGCTGGTAGACCCGTTTGAGCCGTTGCCGGCGATCCTGCCAGAGCCCGTCGGCCAGCATCCAGCGCCGCACCGTCTCAACACCAAAATGCAGCCCGTGCCGCTCCGAAAGCTTCTCTGCCGCCAACGTCGGGCCGAAGTCGCCGTAATTGGCCTTGATCAGCGCCATCGCTTCGGTCCGGACAACCGCCGGATACGCCCGATTGCTCGGCTTGCCGCGCTTCTTGGAAATCAGAGCTACAGGCCCGCCAGCGCGATATGCCTTGAGCAATCGGAACACCTGGCGTCTCGTCACGCCCATCAACTGCGCCGCTTCGCTCGGTCGTATCCGCTCGGCCAGCAAGTCCTTCAGCACGTGAACCCGGTCGATCTCCGCTCGGCTCATCGACAGCACCGTCATCACACCAAAACTCCCAAGCCATCATGGCCGGGACAGTGACATCTGTAATGAGGACAGGTGTGACCTTTCTAACGGTGGTCTACAGTTCACTTTCGCATAATATTGATTATGGAATACTTTTGCAATTCTTGAAATGCGACGGAATATGACTTCGGATTACTTTGATATACTTTCGATCACATTTTGTCCAGATCAGCCAGCTTGCGGCGTGTCGCACGCCGGCTCTAAGCCCGGAAAGTGCCGCTGGACATAACCACGACGGGTTTTGCGCTTGAGCCAGGACTCGAGGGCCTCGGCGGCCTGCACGTGCCCATTGAACAGATCGAGCCGCCGTCGGCCGCGCGCACCGAGACGACCCCATTCACGCACCAATGCCGTATCGCCAAACAGCGTCGGTTCGATCGTGAGCACATAGAGCCGCGCCATGTTCCGGGCCGGATCGCGACGCTCGAGCACGATATATTGCACGGTGAGTTCGGACATGCGCCAGAATCGCAATTACCGAATCGACCGTCCAATTAAATAAATGAATCGATCAGGGCCAACGATTCAGAAATTTCATGCTGATAACGGGACAGGTCGCGGCCAGGCTCGCGATAGGCGACTGAGACGTCGCGCAACTCCGGTTCGAAGACACGGCCCCTGATCACCGGCGTGACCTCGATCTTGATCTGCGCGTCGCCTTTCTGGACGGTCAGCTTGGGCGGTGCCGCCCTTGAGCGCAAAATCGGGCTCCGCCGCGACGAACGGGATCGTCTCGTTCAACAAGGCCACTTGATGCCGATATTTTTCAGACGGGGGCATTGAGGTCGTCTGGGATGGTTATGAGGTATTTGGTGTCGAGTTTGCCGCCCTTGACGAGCATACGCTTTCCCGTGCCGAGATTGACTTTCGACTTGTCGATCTGTTTGAGCCAGGCGTGCTGATGTCGCTCCGCGAACCAGAAGAACAGTCGTTTGACCTTGACGCTTTTGCAGTCGTCGAAAAGCATTTGCAGCCGTCGGGGACTCAGGCTCCTCAGGCCTTCTGCCAGCGCATCGACCTGATGGAAGCTTTCGTGGCGGGGCAATTCGTCGAGCAGTTCGAGGAACGCACGTTCGCGCCGGGCATCAGGCACGTGACCGTGACATTGCTATCCCTCAGCTCTTCGCGGATCGCGAAGGAGAATGAATCGAGGAAGGCCTTGCTGGCGTTATAGACCGCCTGAAAGCTGCCCGGTATAAAGCCGGCGATCGAGCCGGTGATCAGGATGCGCCCCGAATTGCGCCGGAGCATCTCGTTTCCGGCGCGATGGATGAGGTAGAGCGTGCCGGTGATGTTGGTGTCGATCACGCGCCTGACATTGGCAAAATCCTGATCGAGAAAGGCCTTACCGAGCCCGACAGCGGCATTGGCCAGTAACGCATCGATCGGCCGGCCGGCGAACGCGGCGCAGAGCTTATCGACGCCCTCGCTAGTTGCAAGATCGACTTGCACCGACTCGACGCTGCCGCCCAGCCGGCGGAGCTCATCCGCCGCGTCCTCGACCGCAGGCTCGTCGGCCGCGATTAGAAGATCGAAACCGCCCTCGGCGCAGCAGCGCGCGAGCTCCTTACCGATGCCGGTGGACGCCGATCTTCCCCCGAAAAAATGGACAGAGTTAAGCGGCTTTTAGCTCCATCTCGATCGGGCTGATATAGCCGATGGCGGAGTGACGACGCTTTCGATTATAGAAGCCCTCGATGTAAGCAAAGATATCACGTGTGGCTTCCTCACGTGTTTCGTAATGCTGGTGATGGACGAGTTCCGTTTTGAGCGTGTGAAAGAAACTCTCCATCGGCGCGTTATCATAGCAATCGGACTTGCGGCTCATCGAGGCCTGAAAACCGGCGGACTGCATCATCTTGCGATACTCCGCCGAAGCATATTGGGCGGATTCAAGCGGTCGTCGCAACACCGATTGTGTTCACTCACGATAGTAACTCGTCAAGCGCCTCTGCCGGCGT
>NZ_JBANBA010000118.1:0-30406 GCF_059803475.1 Bradyrhizobium sp. UFLA05-89
TCAGTCCTGCCAACTAGACAGACTGAATCACTGGTATCTCTGAGTCGCAACCGCGGCCTTTTTCAACGGAATCGGCCATGAACGGACATCTCAGCTTGCCCGGATCTCGTTCGTTCGGCCCGCCTTCAAAATGAGCGTGGCCCCTCTTCTACGACAGGCATTGCGCCAGCGAGAGGCGCGCTCGACGACTCATCGGATCGCTGCTCCTGAGCTCCGACGCGCCGCAAACACACCATACAACGGAGTTATTCAAAATCGCGCCGCAACGGCAACTTGGGACTGACGTCTGATGATGCATCTTTCAGGGCCTCCAAATCTCGGCCCACACCATGGAGAGACAAAATGGCGATGCTCGATTGGAACGACTACCGAAGCCAAATCCTCGCCCGCGTCGGAGAGATCGGCAAGCTCTCACCAGACACCGTCAAGGGCTACATGGCGCTTGGCGGGGCCGGCGCAAAGACCGGACACCTTGATGCCAAGTCGCGCGAGTTGATCGCGCTTGCGGTCGCGATCACGCTGCGCTGCGACGGCTGTATCACCGTTCACACCGCAGCAGCGAAGAAGCTCGGCGCCACGAAGGAGGAGATTGCCGAAGCCTTGGGCGTTGGCATCAGCGTCAACGCCGGCGCAGCCTTGGTGTACTCGACCCGCACACTTGACGCGTTCGATATTACCGCTTGAAGCGTCGGCAGTGTCGGTCGTGCTTCGCCCGTCCGCGATGCACGGCCGCTTGCCCCCGGCTGGTTCTGACATTGTCGGCAACATTGGAATGCCGAGCAGAGTTGCTGCAAGCCGCACCGGCTCTCCGAGAAGGTGGCACCGGGCTCAGAGCGCCCTGAAAACCATGGCCTGTGTTCCGAAATCCGTGAGCAGGGTCACTGTTTCAGCGAGCAAGTCATGAGACTGTCGCCAAGACAAGATGTTTGCTGCGATGCAGTTTCTTGGAGATGCACCCATGAACGTCATCATTCAGAAGCTCAATGGGCTATGGCACCTGATCGTCGGGTCGTGCCAGATCCGGACGCCATTCCTGGAGACTCAGGATCGAGAGTTGGTTGTTACGTATGCTCGGCGAGCGTACCCGGGGGCCAAGATTTTCGAGCGCTGTTGAGACAAGAGTTGCGCCTCGAGGGATGCAGTCTCTTTGTACGGGATTGGCGGCATCGCTGAAACGGCAGCCGTTGGCGGCAAAGCGGACATTCCAAGGGTAGGAACTTCCTAGGGCATGATCCGGAAAAATGTGGAACGGTTTTTTTCGCGACAAACGCGGAACGCGTTTGCGCGGAGATCGTGCTCAAACAACAACCCAGAGCGCGATGACGATTCATCCCGATCTCATCACGCTTTAGCCCTTCGCCTGACCTGCTCGCGATCATCCTGCGCCACAAACGCAAGCGTGGATAATTCGGCAATTGCCGCACCACGCATCGCCTCGAGACGGATCACTTGCGCTCGACAAGAAGGGGCCGCGCGCGAATGATCGTCTGATTTCGTTCAGATTAACCGCCCAGTAGCGTTGCCATCTGACGTCGATCGATGAGGTTGGGGTCTTGCGGCAATTGATGACCGTCCAATTCGGCGAGTTTTGCCGCTATATGCGGTCTAGCGACGACTTCCTGAGGCAACGCAAGGCACATCGCAATTTCAATGATGCCACGGAGGACGTCCGCGTCTTGGGATGATGCAAAAAGGAGCTTGGCCATGACTGGGTTGGGTGCGGGGACCGGCATGCCCTCTTCCAGTGCGCTCATTTCAGCGATCCGCGCGCGGTCCGCGGCGATCTGGTTTCGATAAAACGGGCCGACTTGGCTCTCGGTCTCAGCGTCGTATGCCCGGGAGAACGCTTCGGGATCGTCGATGTATCGGCGGGCAATATTGCGGAGTACCTGTGCGTGCAAAAGGCCAACGCTCAAGCCCCTTCCGGCAGATGGGTTGGTACACGCCCATGCATCACCTACAGCGGCGAATCCGGTGATCACGGGCTGACCATCGACGACAAACCGTCGGTACCGGTCGATAACTCCCGCCATCAGAAGAACGGGCGTTATTGGCTCGCCATCGAGCCAATGGGCGTGCCGCGGGCACGCGGAGACGACGCGATGGAATGTCGTCGTATCACGCAAGGCTCGCATCGCCTTGTTCTTCGCCGAGGTATACAAAGTAATTGACCAAGTATCATTGTCCCCGTCCAAGGTAAGGATCGAGAACAAGCCCATCGGCGTGAGCGCGCGGCCCATCCTGCGGGGCCGCTGCTGCCCGGAGAAATATCGTGTAAAATAAGCGAAGTTGCTGTCTTCGGCTTCCTCAATCGGGCTGCGGGCTCCCGCGCTGACGATCCAATCGCAAGCCAGGCTTCGCCGTCCCATGGCGTCGACTACCAGATCAGCGCGAATTTCTTCTCCGGATGTAGTACGTACCCCAGCAACGTGCGGCACACCGGGAACCGCCGAAGCGCCCGTAATCAATTCGCAAATCTTGGTCCCCCGACGAATACTCACGTTAGGCGCGGCTTGCGCCATTGCAGCCACGGCCCATTCTACGATGGGCCTCCGACCAGTGACGAAGGGTATGGTCTCGTCGCCCGGACGCGGCGTCCGGTCCGTTATGGACGGCGGAAGGGATCGGCTGTCGAGATAGTCCACCCAAACGCAGCCGGCTCGAAGCAGATCATCCGTCAAGCCCGGCAATTCCTGATCGCTGATCATCCGAAATCGCGAACTGAGATTATGAGGTTGCCTGAATTGGGCAACTCCGGGGCGTTCCCAGGAATCCCATCCCTCGGCAGATGCAATAGGTTGACCTGCAGAGTCAGCCTCTAGGACTGTGACGTCGTGGCCGTCGCGGCCAAGCATCATCGCTGCGCATAATCCAATCACACCTCCACCGCAAACCAGGATTTTGCTCATCGCCCTCTCCCTAGAGCTCGGTCAACCGCGGAAACGGGCGGAATCCTCATCGTCTTGCCACACGGCGAAACGACAACGACACCCACTCACGCAGGCAGGACTGACTCAAGACATAGGTCTATGCGGCGAACCGGAGGTTCAAAGCCCTCGTCCGCTTGCCTTCGGAGCCTGGTGTCACAGGCGACGTCTCATTGGTCGCCTATGGGGCAAAACCGGCGATCAGCGCAATCATCGCATTATGTCCGATCTCCCGTACGTTAGTTGTTCGGCCCAGAGCCAAAAAGGAAACGTTGGTCAGACTCTTCTTTGCGTTTCAGAACTGATGGTAACGCAAACTGCGCCAGCCGCGCCTTGCCGCCACAACTGGCATCGCCCCAGAGATCAGCGGCGAGACGGCCATCAGGGCGTTCCCACTGAAGGCCGTGTTGTATCTCTTGCGGGTGGGATGTTCAGCCAACCGGTCCGGGGATCCAATAGTCGCCGGCAAGCGGGCTAACTCTTACGCTGGAAATTACCCCGAGCTGCAGGCTTGGATCGAAATGGCGCATCGTCCGCTCATTGAGGTCAATGATGCGGCCTGGCCTTAGTGGTCCCACGTCATTTATCTTGACGATGACTTTCTTGCCCACGGCCTCGACGAGGGCATACTTCGGCCTCACGCCAAATTGGACCCCACCAAATTTCTGACGCAGGCTCGTCTTGATGGCAGCCGCCCAAACGGAGGGATCATAACGCTCGCCGGAGGCTGTGTTCGGACCGCCCTCCTCCTTGCCGGGCTTGAATGGATTATACATGGATGCTGCGCCAACGATCGCATTTCCACAGGCGGCATTGACTACAGCGCTTGAGTGAACTCCACCCGATTCACTTCGGGCAACGGTGACGGAAACGGCAAGCGCAACCACGGCGCCGCAAATTGCGGCGCTCGAGCGGAACACCATCATAACTCCTTTGATTTTCTCGATCGTCCGGTTCCCCGATGCCGCAAAACATGGTCAAGCGAACGCGGAGCGTTCACGAACTTGCGCCGATATTTTGCGGATTCGTGCCAACTCTGGCGGCGGAACCGTTGCGGGAACCAGGGTGGTTCCTCGCACATTGTTTTAAGTTCTCACCGACTAAGACAGAGAATGCGTCAGCAGCATGACTGAATGGAACCTGGCGTGCAATGCCGCGTCGAGCCCTTCAGCGAAGCAATCGAGTCCGCGCGGCGATGCGCCTGTTTTGCTGATTTGCACGACGTAGGAATGTCTTACGCCGCGCAAGGTCATCTCCCGCCGGCGACGGTCGTTCTACTTTGCATGGGGTTGTTTTCGATGTTTTGGTGGGAAGCGTCTCGATGAACCGTCTCACCCGCTCTTCCGTTGCCGCGCACTCGCCAGCAACACCAGCATGAACGACGCTGCCGTCATCAGCGTCGAGATCGCGGCAATGGTCGGATCGATCTCGTCGCGGAGTGCGGTGAACATGCGCTTGGTCAGCGGCTGGTACTGACCACCCGAGATGAAAAGCGCGATGATGGTCTCGTCCATCGCCGAGATGAAGGCGAAGATCGCGCCTGCCACCACGCTGGACTTGATCTGCGGCAGCGTCACCACGAAGAAGCTGCGCAGACGGTTCATACCGAGGCTGCGCGCGACCATCTCCTGCGCGGGATCGAAGCTTTGCAGACCCGCGAGCACGGAGATGACGACGTAAGGCAGGCCCAGCATCACGTTGGCGAGCACGAGACCCGGCAGCGTCGCGACCAGCCCGACCCTTGCATAGATGAAGAAGATGCCGACCGCGGTGATGATGATCGGCACCACGAGTGGCAAGAGCAGCCCCATGTGGATCATGCGCATGATGCGCAGCTTCGACTGGCTGATCGCGTAGGCCGCGGCGACGCCGAGCGGGGTGGCAATCACGACCGTGAAGGCCGCGACGATCAGCGTCACCTGCGTCGCCTGCATCCAGGCGGGGTTCGAGAAATATTGCTGGTACCAGCGCAACGACAGCGAAGGCGGCGGGAACGTCAGGAAGCGCGCGCTGGAGAACGAGATCGGCACGATGATCAGGACCGGCAGGATAAGATAGATCAGCACCAGCGCGCAGGCCGCGATCAAGGCGATCCGGGCGGGCGAGACTGTTCTCATTTCTGCCCCAACACGCGATCGAGCGAGACGAAACGGCTGACAACGAAGAAGATCAGGAGCACGCTGAGCAGAAGGACCACGGCGACCGCGCTGGCCGCGCCGAACTGGTTGTAGAGCTCGACATTGCGGCTCACCAGCATCGACACCATCACCGTGCGTCCGCCGCCGAGCAGTTCCGGCGTGATGTAGAAACCGAGGCAGAGCACGAACACCATGGTCGAGCCGGCGAGCACGCCCGGCAGCGACAGCGGCAGGAAGACGCGGAAGAAGGTGAGCGCCGGGCTTGCACCCAGGCTGGCGCCGGCCTGCATCAGATCGCTCGGAATCTTCTGCATGGTGGCGTAGAGCGGCAGCACCATGAAAGGCAAGAGGATGTGCACCGTCGCAACCACCGTGCCGAAAGTGTTGTGGACGAGCGCAAGTGGCTCACCGATCACGTCGAGGTAGCGCAGGAGCTGATTGATCACACCGGTGCGCTGGAGCAGCGCGAGCCAGGCATAGGCGCGCACCAGCACGCTGGTCCAGAACGGCAGTACGACGAGCGCCAGGATGACGACGCTCCATGCCTTCGGCACCGCGTTCGCGGCATAGGCCACGGGATAACCCAGCACGAGCGCGAGCACCGTCACCAGCAGGCTGATCTCGAAGGTCAGTGCGAAGCTGCGCCAGTAGATATCCTCGGTGAAGATGCGGCGATAATGCTCGAGCGTGAATCCGTCGTGATAGATCGACTGCCAGGCGAGCCATCCGACCGGCAGCACGATCAGCAGAAGGATGACGAGCAGCGCCGGCGACACCAGGGCCAGCATCAGGCCGTCTTCACGGCGTTGATGTCTGAGCGAAGGATCTGGTTTTGATGTCGTCAACGCTGCCTCGCTGGTTCACTTCTGCATGAACGCGGCCCAGCGCTTCTCGGCCGCCTCGCCCGCCGGCGACGACCACCAGGCGTAAGACATCAGTGCCTGCTTCGCTGCGTTCGCGGGCTCGCTCGGCAATTGCGCAGCGCGCTCCGGCTTGATCACGCCGGTGTCGAACGCCTTCGGGTTGCCCGGGCCGTAGTCGATGTTCAGCGGCAAATTGGCCTGATGCACGGGATCGACGGCCTCGTTGAGGAACTTCACGGCCGTCTCGAGATTCGGCGCTCCCTTGAGAATGCAGAGCGAGGTGCTCTGCAAAATGCCCTGGTTGTAGGTAAAGGCGACCTTGGCGCCTTCCTTGGCGACCGCGCTGACGCGGCCATTCCAGGCCATCTCCATGTCGACCTCACCGTCATTGAGAAGCTGCGCCGACTGCGCGCCGGAGGTCCACCACACCGTGATGTTCGGCTTGATCTCTTCCAGCTTCTTGAAGGCGCGCTCGACGTCGAGTGGATAGAGCTTGTCGGGAGCGACGCCGTCGGCCATCAGCGCGGCTTCCAGCGTTGCGATGGGGTGGTTGCGGAGCGCGCGGCGCCCGGGGAATTTCTTGACGTCCCAGAAATCGGCCCAGCTATTGGGCGCATCCTTCGGGAACGTCTTCTGGCTGAAGGCGAGGACGCTGGAATAGAACTCGTAGGACACCGAATAGGCATTGCGATAGGCCTCAGGCATCGCGGCAGCATTCGGGATCTTGGAGAAGTCGAGCTTCTCGATCAGCCCCTGCTCGCCGCCGCGCAGGCAATAGCCGGTCGGCGTGTCCACCACGTCCCAGATCGGCTTACCGCTGCCGACCTGCGTCTTGATCGCGGGCCAGGCGTCGGGAATGGAATCCTGGTTGATGGTGATGCCGAGCTTCTTGGCGGAGGGATCGAGGATCGCCACCGTCTGCGCCTGCTGATAGGCGCCGCCTTGCGAGACGAAGGTGATCTGCTCACCGGCACCGGCCGCCGTGCTAGCCAGTCCAAACGCACCGAGCGATGCGCCCAGGACCGCGTGTCCAAAACTGAAGCCCAATTTCGTCATCCTCGCCTCCTCTGTCGTCAAAAGAAACTCACTGCCCGATCGCATCCAGCAACTGATACCAGCCGGCGACCATGCGCACGGCGGGCTCGCGGAGCGAATAGAACGGAATGAATTTGAGACGTCTCGCATCGAGCAGCCCGACATCAGGCTTTTCGCGGCGGACGAAGGCCGCGAGATAGCGGCCCATCAGGCTCGACATCGCCACACCCGCGCCATTGTAGCCCATCGCGAATAGCGTGCGCTCGTCGAGGCGGCCGATATGCGGCACCGAGTCCAGCGTCATTCCGACGAGGCCCGACCATTTGAACGCGAGCGGCACGTCCACGAGATCAGGGAATATTCCGACCATCGCCTTGCGCAGCGCCTCAAATGCGGCTTCCGAATCCTGCTTGCCGAAGGCGCCGCGGCCACCAAAAATCACGCGATTGTCGACCATGCGGAACCAGCGCATCATGCGCTTGGTCTCGGTGTAGGTGCGGCCCGTCGGCATCAGCCGTCCCGCGAGATTGCGCGGCAACCGGTCGGTCGCGATGATCGCGCTGCGGAACGGGATCAGTGTGTGCTGCAGGTGCCGCGTCGCATCCGTCAGGTCGGAATAACTGTTGGTGGCGATGATCGCCTGCTTTGCGCGCACCGTGCCTTGCGGCGTCTCGGCGACGAGACCGCCCTGCTCGCGCCTAAGCTTTAGCACCGGCGTATCCTGGAAGATGGAAACGCCGCGACGCGCGATGCCCTCGGCGAGGCCACGCACATAGTTGAGCGGATGGATCCCGCCGGAGCCGGGATTGAGCACGCCTCCCACGAAGACATCGGAGCCGGTTTCATCACGCACCTCGCGCTTGTCGAGGATACGGACCTCAGCATCGCCCATCTCGCGCTTCATCCAGTCGGCCTCGTCGATCGCCGCCCGGAGTGTCGTCTCGTTGTGTGCGGCCTTGACCTGGCCGGTGCGCGTCAACGCCGCACTGGTGATGCCGAATTCGGAGACCAGTTCCTCGACAATATCGGTCGATTCATGCGCGATCTCGTACATGCGCTTGGCCATCGCGCGGCCATGCGCGGCGTCGACCTCGCGAAACGACAGGCGGAATTTTGCGGTGATCACGCCGCCATTGCGGCCACTCGCGCCCCAGCCGGGGCGGTTCGCCTCCAGCACGATCGGCGACAGACCGCTCTTGGCGATGTGGTGCGCCGCGGACAGGCCGGTGTAGCCCGCGCCGATGATCACCACATCCGCCTGATGCTCGCCCGACAGGACCGGAAACTCGTGAGCAGGCTCCGCCGTGCTCGCCCATAGCGAGTTGGCGGATGGCTGCGCGATCCAGTTCCCTGTCATGCGTCCACTCATGCTCACGCAGCGCCGACGGCGGCGTCGGCGAAGGCCTTCATCGTGGGAAAATGGAAGTCGGGCTTGGTCAGGGTCGGCACTTCCGGCGTTCCGCCGAAACCGGCGAGACCCTGGCGCCGCTCGATCCAGCACACCTTGTAGCCGAGCTTCCGCGCGATCCCGATGTCGTGATACTGGCTCTGCGCGACGTGCAGGATGTCCGACTGCTTGTAGCCGAACGCCGACTGCCGGCCCTTGTTGTAGGCGAAGAATTCCGGATTAGGCTTTGCAACGCCGGTGTCGTCGGCACAGACGGTGTCGTCGAAGGGATTGCCGAGCGCATGCGCGTAGCAGGACAGCGCGACGCGATCTGCGTTGGTCATCGCAACCAGGCGGAATTTTGTGCGCAGACGCTTCAACGCTTCAACCGAATCCGCGAACGGTGCCCAACGCAGCACCGCGAGCTGGAACACATCGCAGGATGCGTCGTCGGCCGGAAGACCCAGCTCCTTGGCGAGATAGCGATAGACGTGAAACATCACCTCGCTGGAACGTTCGGGATTCGCATCGCGGCCGCGCTTGTAGGAGGCGAAGATCTTGTCGTCGCTGAGTTCGGCCGGCGTCTTGCCCGAGATTCTGCGCACCGCCGACAGCACGCCGGTCTCGAAATCGATCAAGGTGCCGACGACGTCGAAGGTGAGGACCTTGAAATTGCTGAACGGGGCTTGGGACGACATTGGGCTTCTTCTCTTTGGTTGGAGCAAGGCTGGAGCTAGTCCACCCTCGGCACGACGATGGTGTCCTCGGGATGAAGGGTGACGGTGAGATTGCCGCCGACTGGCGGAATGCGGCGATAGGCTTCGTGATGGGCCGGCTGGCGCAGGCTGAGCGCAGCGCCGTCGGCGAGGCCGAGAAAGATGCGCAGGCTCTCGCCCTGGTAGACGATGTCGGTGACGCTGCCGGTCAACCGGTTGCGGGTCCCATCGCCTGCGCCGTCGTCAATCAAGAGCTTTTCGCTGTGCACTGCGAGCATCAGCGCATCGCCCGGTGGGATAGTCCGGGCGCTGCGCAGCACGAAATTGCCGAGCGCGACGCTGCATGAATCAACGCGACGGACGGGCAAGAGAGTGGCTTCGCCGATGAAGCTCGCGACGAAGGAGTCCGCGGGGTGATCGTGCAGGTGCGCGGGCTCGTCGATCTGGATCAGCTTGCCGTCCTTCATCACGGCGACACGGTCGCTCATGGTCAGCGCCTCGCGCTGGTCATGCGTGACGTAGATGATGGTGGCGCCGATGCGCTTGTGCAGCGCACGCAGCTCGATCTGCATGGATTCGCGGAGCTGCTTGTCGAGCGCTGAGAGCGGCTCGTCCATCAGGATCAGGCGCGGCTCGAAAATCATCGCGCGCGCCAGCGCCACGCGCTGGCGCTGGCCGCCGGAGAGCTGCGCGGTGCCGCGATGCTCGTAACCGGACAGCCCCACCATGGCGAGCGCGGCTCGCACCCTGTCGGGCCAGGTCGATTTCGGCAGGCGGCGGGCGCGCAAGGGGAAGGCGACGTTCTCGCCGACACTCATGTGCGGGAACAGCGCGTAGTTCTGGAACACCACACCGATGTCGCGCTTGTGCGGCGGCATGTAGGTGACGTCGCGGCCGCCGAAATGGATCGAGCCGCTCGATGGCAGGATGAAGCCACCGAGGATTCCAAGCAGCGTGGTCTTGCCGGAGCCGGACGGGCCGAGCAGCGAGACGAACTCGCCGGCGCCGACATTGAGCGACACGTCATCAAGGGCGCGAACCGCGCCGTAAGCCTTGCTTGCGGACCTGATTTCGACGCTTTCCGCTCGTTTGTCCAACGATCGACCCTCGTCACGCCCCTGGGCGGCGCGCCTCACTGCACGCCATAAGCTTGCTTTATATACAGACCGGAGATCAGCTTGCGATTGCAGCATCATGAGCACGCAATCTTCTCTTACAAGCCTTGTCTTTAGCCTGTCATGCCAATGACACCAGACTTGGCAAAACTCGGCAATTGCCAAATTCTTACCGGTCGCATAACATCAAGTTATGCCCGAGCTCCGCCGGATGCTGCCCTCCTCCAATGCCCTGTTCGTCTTCGACGCAGCTGCGCGCAACGGCAGCTTCACCGCGGCAGCGGCGGAGTTGAACGTCACGCAGCCGGCGGTGAGCCGGATGCTCGGCCAGTTCGAGGAGCACCTCGGCGTCCGCCTGTTCGACCGCAAGGCGGGGCGCGCGGTGCTTACCGAGGAAGGCGAACTGCTGTACCGCCGCGTGCTCGAAGGCTTTCGCAGCATCGAGACCGGGTTGATCGAGATCGAGCGGCGGCGCAAGGGTACCGAGACGGTCACGCTCTCCGTCTCTTCCGCCTTCACCACGCATTGGCTGATGCCGCGTATCGACAAACTGCAGCGGCATTTTCCTCAAGTTGACCTTCGCTTCCAGCTGATCTCAGGCGCGCTGCGGGGACCGGTCGAGAATGTCGATCTCGGCATGCGCTTTCGCGACCGCGAGGAGCCTCACTCCGGCGGCACGCTGGTGATGAAGGAAGTCATGTTGCCAGTGTGCAGCCCCGGTTACATGAGCGAGGCGGAGGCCGCGGAGGGCAACACCGTGATCCGGCTCGCCGAGACGCCGGGCGACTGGGCGGCGGACTATCCAAAGTTTCTCACCAAGCGCCGCGGCCCGGCCAAGGCGCTGAGCTTCACCGACTATGCCGTCGTGGTACAGGCCGCTCTGCTCGGCCAGGGCATCGCGCTCGGTTGGCTGACCGTCGCCTCGCATTGGCTGCTCACCGGCGCACTGGTGCCGGCGTCCGATGCGCTCACGACCACGCGCCGCATTTGCGAATTCCTGCCGCCGCGCAACCGGCCGATGCGGCCTCTTGCCGCCGAGATCCGCGACTGGATCATCGCGCAGATGCGCAGCGAGATCGCGGCAATCGACCAGTTGTATCCCAAGCTCGATCTGATGGCCGCCTGCTATTGAGCGGGTGTCAACGCGGCGCAGTAGCGGTCGGGAAGATGATCGCCGATCCCAGGCGGCAGGACGACGGAGAGATCGCCGAGCGTATCCCTCCGCGCATTCTCCGAGAAACCCAAGAAGAGATTGCGGAGCCGTTCACCCACCCCGGCGTCTGCCTCCGGCTCGTCCGAGCCGAAAGCGGGCTTTGCCGTATCGGCGCTGAACTTGCTACCCGAGGCGCAGCCCAGATAGCCGCCGACGTGGTGAAATCCGAGCAGCGGCGGGGGCACTGTGGGAACGATATCAGCACCGTGGACCAGACGGTAGCTCGTCGCTCCGAACGTGATGTTGTAGGGTGCGACGAAGTCGGCCCGGCCGACGCGCGGACAGCCGAATAGATAGATCTGAGCGTTGCCAAGTTGAAGCTCCCGGCGGGCGAAATCCGCAGTGACCACCGCGATCGCGGCGCCCAGACTGTGTCCGGTGATGAAGACCGGCGAACCACTGTCGCGTGCGGCCGCAAGCGCCCCCTTCGCGTCGTTCCAGACGGCCGCCGCCGCATCGCGAAAACCCTGGTGCACAGCCGCCTGCGGCCGGCCCAGCGTGAAGTCGCTGACCCAGTTCAAAAGATGGAGGGGATCCGTACCCGCGAAGGCCACGATGGTCGCATCGTCTCTTTTGACGATGACTCCTCTCGTATCCGTCATCGGTAGCGTCGATACCGCGGGCTTGCTCAACACCCTGACTTCAGAGAGCTGCAAGAGCTTGGAAACGGAGGCGATCGTCGCAGGTACGTGGGTCTCGTAGGCAAGCTGCGACATCCACATCATCGCGCGCGCGGTGCCGAGATTGAAGGTATCGGACGTGTTGAAACCGGAGAAGGCGGCCCGATCATATTGCTCAGGCGGACGCTCGACCAAGAAGCTCATGTTCGGCTCCTATAAATGGCCTGTGGCTGCAATGCGTCGATCGAAATGCAATGCAGCCACTCTGACACAAAAAGGAACCGGAGACAATCTCTGCGAGCAAAAGCAACAACTCTCGCTACGAAAGAAATGCGACAGCCGAACGTCCCTATTGATGCTCAATCGCCCTGATCGCGCCGCGCAGCTCGGCGAGGCCGCGGAGGCGGCCGATCGCGGTGTAGCCGGGATTGGTGCGCTTGGTCGCAGCGAGATCATCAAGCATGCGATGACCGTGGTCGGGGCGGAATACGATCTGCTTGTCGGGCGCGCGCCGCGCGTTCTCCTTCAGGAGCCGCTTGAGCACGGCGACCATGTCGACGTCGCCATCGAGATGATCGGATTCGTAGAAGGACAGACCGTCGTCCTCACGCTTGGTCGCACGCAAATGCGCGAACGCGATGCGCGGGCCGAAGCGCTCGGCCATTGCCGGCAGGTTGTTGTCGGCGCGCACGCCGAGCGAGCCCGTGCACAGGCAGATGCCGTTGGCTTTCGACGGCACGGCGTCAAACAGCGCCTGATAGTCGTCGGCCGTGGAGGCGACGCGGGGCAGGCCAAACAGGGGGCGCGGCGGATCGTCCGGGTGTAGTGTCAGGGATACGCCGAGCTGCTCCGCCACTGGCGCGACGTGTGCGAGGAATTCGGCGAGATGCTGGCGCAGGATCTCTGGTGTGATGTCGCGGTACTGCTCGAGCCGGTCGCGGAATTGCGGAAGGGTCATCGGCTCGGTGGTCGAACCCGGAAGCGCGCTCGCGATCACCATGACGAGATAGTCGATGTCAGCCTGGCTCATCTGCTCGAAGAGTTTCTTCGCACGGGCTTGCTGCTCAGGCGAATACTCCTGGAACGCGGCGGGACGCTTGAGGATGTGCAACTCGAACGCGGCAAAGCGATCCCCGTCGAAGCGCATGGCACGCGCGCCGTTCGGCAGCTCCCATTCGAGATCGGTGCGGCACCAGTCGACCACCGGCATGAAATTGTAGCAGATGATCTTGATGCCGGCGGCAGCGACCGCCTCCAGGCTCGCGATCCACGCCTCGATGGAGCGGGTTGCCTTAGCCCCGAGCCGCTTGACGTCGTCGGGGATCGGGATTGACTCCACGACCGACCAGGTCAGTTGCGAGCGGCCAGGCTGCCCCTTCTCGATGAAATTCTTGCGTTCCTCGACGCCTTTGCGCGTCCAGGCCTCGCCGATCGCCACCTGATGCAGCGCCGAGACGATATCCGTCGCACCAGCCTGCCTGACATCATCGAGCGACACGGGATCATCGGGCCCGTACCAGCGCCATCCCTGCAGCATCATGACATTTCTCCCGGCTCAGTTTGCGGTCAGCACGACCTTGACGCTCTGCGAGCGGTCGAGCGCCAGCCTGAGCGCATCGGGCGCGGTCGACAAGGGACGCTCGGCCGTGACCAGCGACAGCACATCGACGCTGCCATCGGAAATCAGTTCCACCGCGGTCGCGAATTCGAAGCCGAAGCGGAACGAGCCGCGCAGGTCGATCTCCTTGGCCATCACGGCATTTGCCGGCGTCGGAATCTGGCCACCCGGCAGGTTGCCGATCTGCACCACGGTGCCGCCACGACGAACGATGCCAATCGCGCTGGCAAGGCCCGCGGCCGTGCCGGAGACCTCGAAGGCGACGTCATAGGGACGCGCCGCGGCTTGCGTCTTCAGGCCCTCCTCGCCGCCTGAGACGTTCTCGACGTGGGAGGCGCCGAGCCGGGTCGCGAAGACAAGCGGCGCAGGCGCGATGTCGGCGACCGTGATGTCGGCCATGCCGGCGCGGCGCGCGGCGAGCATGGTCAGGAGCCCGATCGGGCCGGCACCGAAGATGATACCGCGTTTGCCCTTGACGTCACCGGCGCGCGCGACGGCGTGGAGGCAGACCGCGAGCGGCTCGGCGAGCGCCGCGGCCTGATATGAGACGTGATCCGGGATCTTCACGCACTGTGCCGGGATCGCATCGAAGTAATTGGCAAAGCCGCCCTGCATGTGCGGAGTCTTCGAGGCCGAACCCATGAAGAAGATGTTTTCGCAGAGGTTCGGCCGGCCCTCGCGGCAGGCAACGCAATGGCCGCACCAGCGCGACGGGTTGACAGCGACGCGATCGCCGACCTTCAGGTTCGGCGCAGTTCCGGCGATCTCCACGACCTCGCCGGAGATCTCATGTCCGAGCACCAACGGCGACTTCACGACGAAATCGCCGGTACGGGCGTGGCGGAAGTAGTGCATGTCCGAACCGCAGATGCCCCCGGCACCGAAGCGGATGCGCACCATGCCCGCGCCGAGCTTCTCGAGCGGATGCTCGATCATGCGCAGGTCTTCGGGGCCGAACAGGGTTGCAGCGAGAGCGACTGAGGTCATTTGGAGAGTCCCATATATTTTGGCAGCCAGAGCGTCAGCTCCGGAATGTAGGTGATGGCGATGAGTGCCAGGATCAGCGGCACCAGCCAGGGCAGGATCGCCATGGTGGTGCGTTCCACCGAGAGTTTCGCCACGCGGGCCAGAACGAACAGCACCATGCCGAGCGGCGGATGCAAGAGGCCGATCATCAGGTTCAGCGTCATGATCAGGCCGAAATGGATCGGATCGATTCCGAGCTTCAGCACGATCGGCAGGAGAATCGGCACCAGAATCGTGATTGCCGCGATGGTGTCGATGAAGCAACCGACGAACAGGATCAGGATGTTGGCCAGCAGCAGAAACACCCATTTGTTATGGGTGACGCTGAGCATCCAGTCGGAGAGCGTCTGCGCCGCCTGCGACACGGTCAACAACCAGGCAAAGATCGACGCCGCGGTGACGATGAACAGCACCGACGCCGTGGTCTCGATGGTGTCGAAGGTCGCCTTCGCCACCGTCTTGAACGTCATGGTGCGGTAGCGCACAAGCCCAAGGAACAACGACCAGATCACGGCCGCGACGGCTGCTTCCGTCGGCGTGAACCAGCCGAGCGTCATACCACCGATCAGGATCACCGGCGCCATCAGCGCCATCACCGCGGAGAAGTCGAAGTACCAGTCGATCGCGAGCAGTGCGCCGAGGCCGATGACGACCGCCATGTTGGTCGAGACGCCGGCGAGCGTCATCAGCCAGATCGCAAGCGGGAAGCTGAAGACGATGATGACCTCGAGTCCGGCCGAGCCGAGCTGCGGCCAGGAGAATGGCGTGTCGCTGCCCCAGCGATTCCTGTGGGCGAAATAGGCAACCGTCGCCATCATGAACAGCGTCATCACCACGCCCGGGATGACACCGCCCAGGAACAGGGCGCCGATCGAGACGTTGGCCATCATGCCGTAGATCACGAACGGCAGCGACGGCGGAATGATCGGACCAAGAGTGGCAGACGCGGCCGTGACACCGACGGAGAATTCGGTGGTATAGCCGTGGTCCTTCATCGCCTTGATCTCGATGGTGCCGAGACCAGCGGCGTCCGCGATCGCGGTGCCCGACATGCCGGAGAAGATCACCGAGCCGATGATGTTGACGTGGCCGAGGCCGCCGCGCATCCAGCCAACCAGCGCGACCGCGAATTTATAGATGCGCCCCGTCACGCCGGCGATGTTCATGAGATTGCCGGCGAGGATGAAGAAGGGCACGGCGAGCAGCGGAAAGCTCTCGACGCCCGCGATCATGCGCTGCGCCAGCGTGACGTCGGGCGTGATGCCGCTGACCAGGATATAGAGCAGCGAGGACACCGCCATGGCGAGCGCCACGGGAAGGCCAAGCAGCATCAGGATGAGAAAGCCCCCAAGCAAGAGCAGCATGGCATCACCCTTCCGTTCCGTCGTAGGCACCTGGACGTTCGAGGATCGAATAGCCCTGCCGCCAGTTTTCCAATGCTACCTGCAGGGATCTGACGAACATCAGCACGAAGCCGAGCAGCGCGAGGTAGTAGACATAGTTCTTGGGGAAATTGATCGTAGTCATCGGCTCGTCGCCTATCACTTGGATGTAGATCCACACCAGGCGGATGGCGTAGCCGAAGAACGCGATGCGGATCAGATCGATCACTGTCGACAGCGCGCGCGCCGCGAGATGCGGCAGATAGCGGTAGACAAGATCGACCTGGATGTGCCGCGACAGCCGCACGCACATCGACGACCCGATGAAGACCACGCCGATCAGGCAATAGGTCGCAATCTCCTCGGTCCAGGCGTAGCTGTCGTTGAGCACATAGCGCGTGAAGAACTGGAGGAAGACGCAGAGCGCCATCACCCAGAAAATCGCGAGCGCCAGCCAGTCCTCGAAGGCGTAGTGGCCGAGATCGACCTTCGGCGTCGCCTCTTCCTCGAAGGTGTGGGCGATCTCGTCCGCGGTGATCTGCCGGTGCAATTCGGCGGTCGACATGTGTTTACTCCTCCCCAAGAGAACCGAACGTCATTCCGGAGCGATGCGTGAGCATCGAACCTGGAATCTCGAAGTTCCGGGTCTGGTGCTAACGCACCATCCCGGAACGACGACGTCTCTTCACTTCACCGCCTGGATGCGCTCCCAGTCGGCTTTGCGATAGCCGAAGCTCTCGAATGAGACATTCTTCATCACGGTGTCGCGGAACTCGTTCTTGTCGACCTCGGTCAGCGTCAGGCCCTTCTCCTTGAAGAAGCTGATCAGCTTGGCTTCGTTCTGCTTAATCTCCTCGGTCGCCTTCGCGGCCGCCTCCTGCGCCACGTCGGTGAAGATCTTCTTGTCCTCGTCGCTCAGCTTCTTCCAGAGCGCGCCCGACACCACGGTGTTGAGGTGATCGACAATGTGGCCGGTCAGAACAATGTGCTTCTGCACCTCGTAGAACTTCTTGGCCTCGATCGTGGTCAGCGGGTTCTCCTGCGCTTCGACGGTGCCGTTCTGGAGCGCCAGATAGACTTCGGCGAAGGCGATCGGCGCGGTGTTGGCGCCGCAGGCCCGCGGCATCGCGAGATAGGCCGGCACGTCCGGGACACGCATCTTGAGGCCCTTCATGTCGGCGCAGGTCTTGATCGGCTTGTTCGACGAGGTCTGGCGCACGCCGTAATAGGTCACCGCAATGATGTGATGGCCGCTCTTGTCCTCATAGCCCTTGGCGAGCTCCTTGAAGATGTCGCTCTTGGTGTAGGCGAGCAAATGATCCGCGTCGCGGAAGGTATAGGGATAGTAGGTCACACCGATCGGCGGAAAGCTTTTTGCGGCAAAGCTTGACCCGGAGATGATGATGTCGACCGAGCCGAGCGAGAGGCCTTGGTTGAGATCGGTCTCCTTGCCGAGCTGCGAGGCCGGATAGACGTCGATCTGGTAACGCCCGCTGGTGCGTTTGCCGATCTCCTGCGCGGCCCAGACGGAGGCCGTATGGAACGGCTCCGAGGTCTCGTAGACATGGGCCCATTTGAGCTTGGTCTGCGCCACGCCGGCATTGGTGGCAGCCAGCATTGCCGCGACTGAAGCCGCCAGCACCATCGTCATCTTCTTGATCACAGATTTTTCCTCCATTGTCTAAGTCCGCTTCTTGTTTGCCCGGTCCGGCGGTCCAGGCCACCCAACGTCATCGCCGCCGCGTGCCGCTGCCCGCGGCCTGCTTTTTGGGCGGTCGTTTTGGCTTTGACGGACGCACGGCCGATCGCGCCGCCCTGGCGCCGGTGGGCGCCGGCGCCGCGCCGGCCTCGGCTCCGAAATTTCGTGCAAAGCGTTCCTGCGAGCGTGACAGATGGTCGCGCATCGCGTCACGGGCAGCCTCGGGATCGCGCGCAGCAATGGCATCGCGCACGACGCGGTGCTCATCCAGCGCGGCGCGCCAGGTGCGCGGGCTTTCGAAGTAGCGAGCGAGCTGCGAGAAATAAGGATTGAGGCGCTGATCGAAGAGCTCGCCGACCACGCGCACCAGAACGGCATTGCCGAGACTGCCGGCGATCGCGATATGGAAGGCGCGATCGTGGACCATCGAGGCTTCGCCGGGTTGCTCGACGTTCTCCATCGCGATGAGGGAGGCGTCGATGCGCGCGATGTCGTCTTTCTTCGCCACGCGCGCGGCCTGCTCGGCGATGGCACCTTCGAGGAATTCGCGAGCGCGAAGCAGCTCGAACGGGCCTTCGATCAGGGCTGCGGGAACGGACGCTGCGGGACTAGCGGGCTCGATCACGTAAATGCCGGAGCCAACGCGGATGCGGACCCGGCCTTCGACCTCGAGCGCGATCAAGGCTTCGCGCACCGTCGGCCGCGACACTTTGAGCTGCTCGGCGAGTTCGCGCTCGGTCGGCAGCCGGCTTCCGACAGCGTACTCGCCACTGTCGATCAGAGCCCGCAATTGATCGGCGACCTGGCGATAAAGCCGTCTCGCCTCCACAGCTTCCAGCGGCACGCTGGCCTCCCTGAGAGAGGGCCGGTCCGGGGTAACGATCCCGTCGGCCCCGCCAATTTTGGAAAATTGGTCTTACCAATTGACCAGAGCATTGACCGAGGAAGGCCAGCATGTCAAGCAGCCGGAAAGCAAAGGGGGGGGAGACGACCATGCGCATTGGCCGCGCCAATCTCGACCGGCTGCCGTCCGGCATCCGCCGCCCGGCCTATGACCGTTCCCGAGTCACGCCCGGCATCGTGCATCTGGGCTTAGGGGCCTTTCATCGCGCCCATCAGGCCGTCGTCATCGACGATTGTATCGCCGCCGGCGCGAACACCTGGGGCATCATCGGCGCGAGCCTGCGCAGTCGCGATACCCACGACGCGCTCTCCCCGCAGGATCATCTCTACACGGTCGCCGTGCGTTCGGCCGAAGGCACCGACTATCGCGTGATCGGCGCCCTCGCCGGCAGCGAGGTCGCGCCTAAAGACCCGGCGCGGCTGATTGCGAAAATGGCCCATCCCGCTATCCGCATCGTCTCGCTCACGGTCACCGAGAAGGGCTATTGCCACACGCCGCAGACTGGCGATCTCGACGAGCGGCATCCGGACGTCGTGCATGACCTCAACAATTTCGACGCGCCGCGTTCGGCAGCAGGGTTCATCGTCGCCGCGCTTGCGCAGCGGAGGACGCAAGGGCTTGCCCCCTTCACCGTGCTCTGCTGCGACAACCTCGCCGCCAATGGTCGCACAGTGCAACGGATCGTGACGCAGTTTGCCGCGCTGCGGTCGAAGGACCTCGGCAAGTGGATCTGCGAGAACGTCGCCTTCCCCTGCACGATGGTGGACCGCATCGTCCCTGAAACGACCGATGCCGATCGCACGGCTGTCTCAACCGCGCTCGGGATGCAGGATGCATGGCCGGTGATGACCGAGCCGTTCACGCAATGGGTCGTCGAGGACCATTTCCCCGCGGGCCGCCCCGATCTTGCTGCCGCTGGCGTCGAGCTGGTCACTGACGTCAAGCCGTTCGAGCTGATGAAGCTGCGGCTGCTCAACGCCAGCCATTCGGCGCTCGCCTATCTCGGCTATCTCGCGGGCTACGAGACCATTGCCGATAGCATGCGTGATCCGCACTTCGCGAGGCTTGCGGCTGAGGTGATGGAAGATGCCGCGGTGACGCTGACGATGCCGGCAGGCACCGATCTTTCCGCCTATCGCGCGTCGTTGCTGAAGCGCTTTGCCAATCCGGCGCTCCACCACCGCACCTGGCAGATCGCCATGGACGGTTCGCAAAAACTGCCACAGCGGCTGCTCGGCACGATCCAGGACCGGCTGCGCCGGGACCTGCCGATCGAGACGCATGCGCTCGCCGTCGCCGGCTGGATGCGCTACGTCACGGGAACCGACGAGCAGGACCGCGCAATCGATGTACGCGACCCGCTTGCGCGCGAACTCGCAGGCATTGCTCGCGAGCAAGGCCCCGTTGCCGAGCGACTTGCTCCGGCGTTGCTCGGCATCGGCAAGGTCTTCGGCCCGATGGGTACCGACCCGCGCCTGCGGGAGGCCGTGACCAACGCGCTCGGCAAGCTCTATGCGCGGGGTGCACGGCGGACAGTGGAGAGCTCCTGCTCCTGATACCAAAATCCTGACGGTCAGACGCCGAGCGCGGCTTCGCCCGGCTCACGCCCGGGCACGCTCAGATGAACCTCATGCCCCTGACGGATGGCGAGCGATGCTGCGGCGGCGGCCGACTCGAAGGCCGACTCCTTGGTCTCGTACTCACCATTGATGTTGCCGTCATGCAGCACACCCCATTGGTCGCGCACCGGCACGATCGCGTATTGAGCAAGTCCCATGAGTCCCTCTCCCGAGGCTCGATCCTGTTGCGTTCGCCGGATACAACGCTGGCCATGAGCCGCTGTTCCGCCGGCCAATCGACGGAAATTGCTCTTGATTTTTGGTCGCGCTTGGCCCACCCCGGGAGGGATGAGCAAGAGCGCGATCATCGCCGCCAACGCAGCCTTTTATGCCGCCTTCGCGGCCGGCGACGTCGCGGCCATGGAACGGCTGTGGGCGGACGAGGACAGTATCTCCTGCGTTCATCCCGGCTGGCCCGGCATCATCGGCCGCGCCACCGTGATGGGGAGCTGGCGCGACATCCTGCAGAACCCGAGCCGGCCGCAGATCGCTTGCGCGGAGCCGCATGCGATCGTCGAAGGCGACAGCGGACGGGTGTTATGCATCGAAATCGTCGACGGCACCGCGCTTGCCGCCACCAATCATTTCCGGCGCATCGGCAACGCCTGGCTGCTCGTCCATCACCAGTCGAGCCCGATCGCGCAGATCGTCGAGCAGACGCACGACGATCCATCCGGCCCGAGCCGCAGCTTCCACTAGAGCGCGATGAGATTGGATGAATCGTCATCGCGCTTTAGTCTATTGTTTGAGCATGATCTTTTCGGAAAACCGCTGCACACTTTTCCGGATCATGCTCTAGCGCCGGTCACCAGCTCGGCAGCACCGCGCCCTTGAACTTGGTCAGCACGAATTCCTTGACCTCGGGCGTGTGGTAGCTGTCGACGAGGATCTTGACCCACGGCTTATCCTTGTCGGCGGCGCGGACGGCGATGAGGTTGACGTAAGGCCCCTTTGGATCTTCGCGCAGGATCGGGTCCTTCACCGGATCAAGCCCGGCCTGCGTCGCGTAGTTGGTGTTGATCGCTGCTGCATCGACGTCGTCAAGGGCGCGCGGTGCCTGCGCCGCGTCGACCTCGATGAATTTCAGCTTCTTGGGGTTTTCGGTGATGTCGAGCACCGTCGGCTTGAAGCCGACGCCGTCCTTCAGCTTGATCACGCCCTTGTCGCGCAACAGCAGCAGAACGCGTCCGCCGTTGGTCGGATCGTTCGGGATCGAGACTTTGCCGCCATCGGGAATGTCGACCCAGTTCTTGTGCTTTTTCGAATAGACGCCGATCGGGAAATTGACGGTCAGCGCCACCGCCTCGATCTTGTAGCCGCGATCGGCCTTCTGGTTGTCGAGGTAAGGCTGGTTCTGAAACGAGTTGGCCTGGATGTCGCCGGCATCGAGCGCGGCGTTCGGCACGACGTAGTCGGAAAACTCGACGAGCTGGATATCGAGCCCGTTTTTCGCTGCGATCGGCTTCACCGCCTCGAGGATCTGCGCATGCGGCCCCGGGGTCACGCCAATCTTGATGGTCTCCGCCGAAGCTGCCGCCGACCAGGCGGCGAGCACGGTCGAAAGAATCAGAACGGAACGAAACGACATTCTTGGACTCCCACGGAATTCAGACGAACTGACCCGTCATGTCTCGCCTGACCGGCGAAATCAATGAAATGGAAATTTCAAATTTGCCGACGCAATAGGGCAGCGCTTCTCCGCATGAAGCCGAAAAGAAAATGAAGCATCTGGCAGCGCATCGCGCCGCCCGTTTGATCGATGCCGGTCAGCTCGCGCCGGAGCCGCCCTGCACGATCTTCTCGTTCAGCTTCTGGTCGACGGTATCGACCGTGCGGTCGATCTCGGCATTGGGCACGCCGAGCTGGTGAGAGATCAGCTTCACCAGGAGATCGACCCGCTCGATGAACGGCGCGCCGGCGGCGACCGCGCGAGCGGCAGACGACGGCTTGAGCAGGCTCTCCGCGGCTCTGGCGTATTTCTCGAACGGCACCTGATCCCTCGGATCGGCACCGAGACGCCGCGCGAGCGCATCGACGTGATCGTAGATCGATTGCGAGCGCTTCAGATCCGTGTGCACCGCATCGCGGATCGACTGCGGCTCGTGCGGCGTGATGCAACGGTAATTGCCGGTGAGCAGCATCGACCATTTCGCGAGCGGCACGAACAGCGAGTCGAACACCTTGAGCTTGACCGGCACGTCGTGGCCCTCGAGCGTCACCGCGTCGATATCGGCCTCGAGCTCGCGCAGCAGCTTGTTGTGCTTCTCGTCCTCGAACACCGACGCCTTGAAGTTGGTGGGCAGGCCGACATGCAGCACGTTCGCCGCTTCTTCCGGCGGACGGAAGGCTTGCGGATCCGGCGAGCAGAGCGTCACCAGGCCCGGCTTGAAGCGCTCCCACACCTGCGCATTGGTATAGGCCTCCTCGAGGTCCACGCCTGACAGCGCCGGGATGCGCTTGAGGTAAGGCAGCGGCGGCATGTTCATGATCGACAGGCAGGGAAGTCCCGCTTCCGCGATCTTGATCATGAGCACGCGCACGGTGTGATTGGTGTATTGCGGCTCCTGCATCGCAAGGCCGACGAGATCATAGCGAGAGACGTCGACATTGGCCGGCGTCACCGCGTCGAGCTTGCCGGGCAGGTCGCGCGAGAAGATCGCGCGGTGCGCCGCCTCGTCGCGCAGCTTGATACGCACCTCGGTACCGTCGCGATTGATCAGCTCGGCCGTCTTTGCCCGGCACACCAGGGTCACGTTGTGGCCCGCCATCAAAAGCTTGGTCCCCAGCAAGGAGCCGTAGGAGGCCCCAAGAATCAAAATGTTGCGCGCCATGCTCTCTCTTTCACAAACGATCTCTGGCCCAAGCGATCCCGGTCGTCCTGGGCGACGCGACGATGCCAAGCCTCTAAGCGCTGTATGGTTTTACGCCCCGCTACACCAGGTATTTGGTATGCCAGCAATGCACAGCGGTGTCCATCATGAATTGACGGCCTCGCAATCGCTCATGGGACGGCTCAATCCATCGCCCGCCCAACACTGCGTATCCGCGCCGACGCTGCCACATCCACCGCGGTCCCGTACGCTTCGTGGGACTCTCGAACGGTCGCCTTACTCTCAAGCTGAGGCGATTTGCCGTATTCCAAAAATCAGAATCCTTGCAGGGATCAATATCTCGCCGCTGCCTGCGCGCGCCACTCTCCCGCAACAAGCTCAAATTTGAGCGTTTCCGTTGCACCGACGTTAAGCCCAGTCCGAAGCGCGGCCCGGGGCTTTACTGCTCGTTCAAGCATGTGATGGCGAAATGGCGAGGTTTCCTCGAGTTGTTTTTGCTTTGAACATTGTCAAGCCGAGAGTTGCCCCCATGGTCGAAACCTCATCGCTCCTGCTCGATCTGGAAGAGACTGTTGCAAAAGGAAATCCCGAGAGCTGTCTGCGGGCGATGTGGCACGCGACCGATCTCTTGATCGCCGGAACCTATTCCGAGGATCAGATCTGGACGTTCGGCGAAATCATCGGCCGCCTCGCCCAGGAGATCGAAACGACGGCGCGCGCGCGGCTAGCGGGAAAATTGGCCGCCAGCAACAATGCGCCCTACAAGCTGACGAACCAGCTTGCCTCCGACGACTGCATCGATGTGGCCTGGCCTATCCTCAGGCAATCGCAGCGGCTGGACACCGAGACCTTGATCGCTTGTGCCAGGAGCAAGAGCCAGCAGCATCTGCTCGCGATCTCCCAGCGACAGTCCGTTCCGGAAGCCGTGACCGACGTCCTCGTCGTCCGCGGCGGCAATGAGGTCGTCAACTCAGTCGCGGCAAATAACGGTGCAAGCTTTTCGAATTCCGGCTTCCTGCACCTGGTGCGGCGTTCCGAAGGAGATTCGATCCTCGCTGAATCCGTCGGGCTGCGAAAGGACATCCCCCGGCATCTGTTCCATCAGCTTATCGCGAAAGCTTCCGCGGAAGTGCGTGAGAAGCTCGAGCGCGAGCGTCCCGACATCGGACCACAGATTCACCGAGTCGTCGTCGACATCACTGGCGCGGTGCACGCCAGGTTCGGCCCGGCTTCAAAGGATTATTTCACCGCCAAACGGACGGTCGCAAAGCTGCACGAACGCGGCGAGTTGACCGAAGACAAGGTCTTCGAGTTCGCCCACTCGCTCAAGTTCAACGAAACGGCCGTCGCGCTATCCTTGCTGTGCCCGTTGCCCGTCGACATCGTCGAGCGTGCATTGATCGAACGGGATCGCGAGCCTGCACTGATCCTGGCCAAATCCTTGAATTTCTGCTGGCCGACCGCGATGGCGCTTTTGTTCCTCGGGGCGCCCAACTATCGCATCACGGCCGGCGAGCTCGAACGGTTGAAGCTCGATTTTCATCGTCTCGACGCCAAGGCCTGCCGAGGCATCATCACCCTGTACCGATCCCGCAAGGACGAAGCCGGAAGCGGCCCCTTCCAGCGGCCGCGGAACGCGATCTAGACTAAGAGGCGTCCACCTCCGGCAGTGGCGATCGCGCGCTCGCTCACGAGCACAGTTTCCTGTATTCGTCCGGCGGACCTGTCGGCTGCCATCCTTGCCAAGCTTTGTGGCGCAATTTCCGGAATGCTGCTGATGAACTGGCAGCTCGGGCGCACGCCGATGCGCGGCCCATCGCAATCGCGGAGACCACGATGACCGTCACGATCTACCACAACCCGGCTTGCGGCACCTCGCGCAACACGCTCGCGATGATCCGGCAGAGCGGCGTCAAGCCCGTCGTCATCGAATACCTCAAGACACCGCCGTCGCGCGAACGGCTCAAAGAGCTGGTTGCAGCGATGGGAATTTCGCCCCGCGCTCTCCTGCGCGAGAAGGGTACGCCCTATCGGGACCTCGGCCTGGACGACCCGAAATGGTCGGACGACCAGTTGCTCGACTTCATGGTGGTGCATCCCATTCTCATCAACCGTCCCATCGTCGTGACGCCAAACGGCGCGCGGTTGTGCCGACCTTCGGAGGCCGTGATCGATCTCCTGGACAATCCCGTGGGACGTTTCGTGAAGGAAGACGGCGAGGTGGTCGAGCCGCGCTAGCCTTCGGTCGCTTCGCGCAGCCCAGGCGGCTTCCGCCGCTGGTATTCTCCTCGTAGGATGCTAAGCTTCCCGTCCGACCTTGGACGAGGTGCTGACTGCGCTCCGTCCGCTGCCTTGTCACGTTTCCCGGAGTAATCGCTGCGCATGGCGAACGGCAAAGACGTTTCGATGACCGTCTCCAACGGTCACTGCCACGGGTGGACGTACCCTTGATAATGGTCCCGGCTCAATGCTCATCAGCAGACGGGAGGACAGCATGGAAGGCGCCATGACCGCAACCGCGACGGCCTTAGTGCGCTTTTCCGGCATCCAGAAGACCTACGACGGCGAGCACCTCGTCGTGAAGAACCTCGACCTCGATATCAGGAAGGGTGAGTTCATCACCCTGCTCGGCCCGTCCGGCTCGGGCAAGACGACCACGCTGATGATGCTGGCGGGCTTCGAGGTGCCGACCCATGGCGAGATCTACCTCGCCGACCGGCCGATCAAGAACATGCCGCCGCACAAGCGCGACATCGGAATGGTGTTCCAGAACTACGCGCTGTTTCCGCACCTGACGATCGAGGAGAATGTCGCCTTCCCGCTATCCGTCCGCAAGGTCAACAAGGCGGAGGCGCAGGAGCGCGTGCGCGCGGCGCTGCGCATGATCAAGATGGAGGCGCTGGCGCAGCGGCGTCCCGGACAATTGTCCGGCGGCCAGCAGCAGCGCGTCGCCCTGGCCCGCGCGCTGGTCTTCAATCCCCAGATCGTGCTGATGGACGAGCCGCTCGGCGCCCTGGACAAGCGTCTGCGGGAGCAGATGCAGCTCGAGATCAAGCAACTGCACGAGACGATGGGCATCACCATAGTCTACGTCACGCACGATCAGAGCGAGGCGCTCACCATGTCGGACCGCATCGCCGTGTTCAACGATGGCATCGTGCAGCAGATCGACAAGCCAGACGCGCTGTACGAACACCCCGTGAACAGCTTCGTCGCCCACTTCGTCGGCGAGAACAACGTGCTGGCCGGCACGGTCGAGACGATCGAGCAGGGATATTGCCGCGTCGCGCTGGCCTCCGGAGGCTCCGTCATGGCCCGGGCGGTCAACGTGGCGAGCAGCGGCGCCGCTACCTCGCTGTCGGTGCGGCCGGAGCGGATCTCCATTATAGTCGACGGGGCGACGGCCGAGGGACCGAACCGTCTGCCGGCCACCGTGCAGAGCACCATCTATCTCGGCGACCACACGCTGGCCGTGCTCGAGGTCGCCGGCAACGGGGAGTTCATGGTCAAGCTTCAGCCGGGCGAACACAACAGCTTGAGACAGGGCGAAAGCGTGTCCATCACGTTCCGCCCCGAAGACTGCCTGGCCCTCGATCCCGTGTAATCGAACCGGGACAGCACACTTTCCAGAACGCAACTCACAACAAGAAGGGAACGAAGACGATGCTGAAGCTCAAGATGGCACTGGGATTCGCCGCGACGCTGACCGCCGGCGTTGCTCTGGCCACAGTCGCGCAGGCGCGCGACCTCACCGTGGTATCGTGGGGCGGGGCGTATCAGGACGCCCAGAAGAAGGTCTATTTCGAGCCGTTCAAGAAGACGGCCGGCGTCCCGATGAACGACGAGTCGTGGGACGGCGGCATCGGCGTGCTGCGCGCCAAGGTGCAGGGCGGAGCGGCGACCTGGGACGTCGTCCAGGTCGAGAGCGAGGAGCTCGCGGTCGGCTGCGACGAGGGCCTGTTCGAGAAGATCGACTACAGCAAGATCGGCGGCGAGGCCGCCTATCTGCCGCCGTCGGTCAATCCCTGCGGCGTCGGCGCCATCCTGTACGATTTCGTTCTCGGCTACGACAAGGACAAGCTGAAGGAAGCGCCGAAGGGCTGGGCGGACTTCTTCGACACCAAGAAATATCCGGGCAAGCGCGCCTTGCGCCAGGGCCCGAAGACCACGCTGGAGATCGCCCTCATCGCCGACGGCGTCCCGCCGGCGGACGTCTACAAGGTGCTGGCCACCGACGAGGGCGTCGATCGCGCCTTCAAGAAGCTCGACACCATCAAGGGCGACCTCGTCTGGTGGAAGGCCGGCGCCCAGCCGCCGCAACTGCTCGCCTCGGGCGAAGTGGCGATGACGTCGGTCTACAACGGCCGCATCGACACCGCGAACAAGAACGAGAAGAAAAACTTCGGCATGGTGTGGGACGGCGCGCTCTACACGCTCGACAGTTGGGTGATCCTGAAGGGCAGCCCGAACAAGGACGCCGCCTACAAGTTCCTCGACTTCGCGGGCAAGGCCGAGAACCAGTCCAAGCTGTCGGAGAACATCGCCTACGGCACCTCGAACAAGGACGCCGCGGGACTGATCCAGCCGGCCGTTCTGAAGGACCTGCCGACGGCGCCTGACAATATGAAGAATGCGGCGGAGATCAACGTTGCGTTCTGGCTCGAGAACATCGACCGCCTGACCGAGCGCTTCAACAAGTGGGCGGCGAAATAGCGCGTCTGCCGGGCTTAAAGCGATGACGGAAGCGTTCCTGACCAGCGCCGATGCGCCAACCGACGTGCCGCTCAAGCGCCGCCTGAAGCGGGCCGAGCGGACGCGCCAGGTCAAGGCATTGGCGCTGGTCTTGCCGCTTCTCGCATTCCTGCTCTTCACCTTCCTGGGTCCGATCGCCGGCATGCTCTGGCACGCCGTCGACGACTGGGAGGTGCGTCAGGTCCTGCCGCACACCGTGACGGCGCTAGCCGATTGGGACGGCAAGGATCTGCCGGACGAAAAGGCCTATGCGGCGCTGGCCGACGACATCCTGGCGGCGCGCGCCGCCGGGACGCTCGCCATCGCAGCCAAGCGGCTCAACTACGCCGTGAACGGCTTCCGCACCATTCTCACCAGCACGGCGCGCAATCTGAAAGCCCCGCCTGAAGCCGGCACGGCCAAGGAGACGCTCGGCAAGATCAATCCGGCCTGGCGCGACCGCGCGACCTGGGCGGCGATCAGGGGCGCGAGCGGCCGGGTGACCGCCTTTTACCTGCTGGCAGCGCTCGACCTGACGCGCAACGTCGACGGCGCGATCGTCGCCGCCCCGCCCGATCAGGCCATCTACCGCGACATCTTCGTCCGCACCTTCGCCATCAGCCTCAGTGTCACGGTGCTGTGCCTGATCCTCGGCTTCCCGGTCGCCTATCTCTTGGCGACGCTGCCGGCCGGACGATCGAATCTCCTGATGATCTTCGTGCTGCTGCCGTTCTGGACCTCGCTCCTGGTGCGCACCTGCGCCTGGATCGTGCTGTTGCAGAGCAATGGCGTGGTGAACGATTCTTTGCGCTTTCTCGGCATCATCGATGCGCCGATGCGCCTGATCTACAACCGCTTCGGCGTCTATGTGGCGATGACGCACGTTCTCTTGCCCTTCATGATCCTGCCACTCTACAGCAGCATGAAGGCGATCTCGCCGGCCTATATGCGCGCCGCCGCCTCGCTCGGCGCGCCGCCGCTCACCGCCTTCCTGCGGATCTACCTGCCGCAGACCCTGCCCGGCATCGCAGCCGGAAGCCTGCTCGTCTTCATCCTGGCGCTCGGCTACTACATCACGCCGGCCCTCGTCGGCGGCGGCGCCGACCAGATGATGAGCTACTTCATCGCCCTCTACACCACCGAAACCGCCAATTGGGGCCTCGCCTCGGCCCTGGGCGCGCTACTGCTGGCCGCCACGCTGCTGCTCGGCGTCCTCTACGGAAAGCTGGTGCAGGGACAGCAGGTCACGGGAGGAATGAAGAATTGAGCGGCGATGCTTCCCTCCGCACCACCAGCCAGCGCATCGCGTGGGGCGCGACCATCGTCATTGCCACGCTGGTCTTCATCTTCCTGATGGCGCCGATCCTCGCGATCATGCCGCTGTCGTTCAGCTCCAGCGCCTACCTCACCTATCCGCTGCCCGGCCTTTCCTTGCGCTGGTACGACGAGTTCATCCATTCGGCGCGCTGGATGACGTCGCTGAAGAACAGCATGATCATCGGCGTCGCGGCGACGATGCTCTCGGTCGTGCTCGGCACGCTGGCCGCGCTGGGGCTGGCGCAGTGGAAGAGCCGCTTCAAGCCGCTGGTGCTGGCGATCGTGCTGTCGCCGGTCGTGGTGCCCGGCGTCATCACCGCGGTCGGCCTCTACTTCTTCTTCGCACCGATCGGGCTGACCGGCAGCTATCTCGGCCTGATCCTCGCCCATACCGCGCTGGCAACACCGTTCGTGGTGATCACGGTCGGCGCAACGCTGCAAAGCTTTGACATGAACCTGGCGCGCGCCGCTGCATCCCTCGGCGCCCCGCCGCTCTACGCCTTCCGCCGCGTGATCCTGCCGCTGATCCTGCCGGGTCTGGCATCGGGTGCGCTGTTTGCCTTTGCCACCAGCTTCGACGAGGTGGTGATCGTGCTGTTCATGGCCGGCCCCGAGCAGCGCACCCTGCCCCGCGAAATGTTCAGCGGCATCCGCGAGAACATCAGCCCGACCATCACGGCGGCGGCGGTGATCCTGACCACCGTCTCGGTCATCCTGCTCGCGACCATGGAAGGCCTGCGCCGGCGCAACGAGCGGCTGAAGGGCAACAGCACCTGAGGGGCGCTAGCCGCGTTCCTAAAACAAAAATGTCGAAAACAACCCCATGCAAAGTAGCCGGTGACGGACGGAGCGTGGTTTACGATTTTACGAAATCATTTGACACGTCGGGCAAATCAGGGGCACGATGGCATCATCGCGGTCCGTGGGACGCCGACCTCCCTGCAATGGGGAGAATTGTAGCCCGGATGGAGCGCAGCGAAATCCGGGAATCACGCCCGCGGAGCTAACCCCGGATTACGCTTCGCTCCATCCGGGCTACAACGCTAGCCGCAGACCTGCTTTCACCGTGATACGCAAACAGCTCGACCGGCTCGTTGAAGCCGCACGCCGGTTATTCGCCGACGCGTTCGAGCTCGACTTCGTTCTTTACGAGGTCGGCAAAAGCGCGTGAGAGCAGCACCGTTCGCCCTAAAGCGTGATGGCATTAAGTTCGATAGCCTGAATTTTTGAGGTAGTTGGCGCATTCCTCGGGGGTGAAGGCATCG